>CAJFLB010000014.1 GCA_904387305.1 uncultured Clostridia bacterium | reverse complement strand
AGAATTTAAAGATGCCATGGATTCTTATGAAGCTTATATGGATGAATATGTAGAATTTATGAAAAAATATAACGCAAATCCAACAGACCCAACATTAATCTCACAATATTCTACAATGCTACAAAAATATTCAGAGCAAGTTTCTGCATTTGATAAATGGAATTCTGCAGATATGACAACAGAAGAAACTAGCTATTATATAGAAGTTCAAGCTAGAGTTAGTCAAAAATTATTAGAAGTTACCCAATAAGATAAATTATCCTTAAAGGAGGTTAAGATGGAAAAGGAAAAAAAGTTTGATATTTTTAAAATGGTAATCATAATTGCATGTGTAATATCATTTATTGGATTACTATTGCCTTATGAATCATCTATTGGAGAATATAAAGAATATTTACAAGAAAATCCAGATACAATGAATGTAAAAGAGGTAAATTTAACAAATAAAGATGTAGTAGATATTTCAATGGTTGAAAACTTTAAAGTTTATTCTTATGCCATGAACAATAGTGAAGGCAATTCATGGCTAGCTGGAGAATCAACTATTAATTTTGTATTAACAATTGTGTTGATTGCTTCCATTGTATTAGTTTTATTATTTACCTTATTTAATAAAAGAATTCTAAGTATGATATTTGGTATGTTATTATTGGGAAGCTCACTTCTCATGAATTATGATATTGTTGATCGTGGAGTGATTCCATCAACTCAATATACATATGGTATTTCATATTATCTTTATCCAATTATGGCAATTGTGATAATCGTTTCAGTTATTATATTAATAGTAAAAAACAAAAAGAGTAAAGCAAGCTAAAACAACATGAAAAGGTGAAAGTTCAAAAATGAACTTTCATCTTTTTATGCTTTTACCTTATTTTACTAGATGAAGTTGTAAATACTATTGAACCTACAACTGTTTATGCTCAAGTAAGTAGTGAGACTTATGTATTAATGCTTGTTTAAATAATATTTTTAATGATATAATGCATTCAAAAGAATCATTCAAGAAGTTATAAAATATGGAGATGAATATAAAATGGAAAATAAAATACAACAATTTAAGCAATTGGTAAATGAAAGCAACAATATTGTATTTTTTGGTGGAGCAGGTGTTTCTACAGAAAGTGGTATACCAGACTTTAGAAGTAAAGATGGGCTATATAATCAAAAATATGATTATCCACCAGAAGAAATTCTTAGCCATACATTTTTCATAAATCATACAGATGCCTTTTATAAGTTCTATAAAGACAAAATGAACTCTTTAAAATATGAACCCAATATAACACATATAAAAATAGCAGAACTTGAGAAAAAAGGAAAAATAAAAGCAATTGTTACACAGAATATTGATGGACTACATCAAAAAGCAGGTTCTAAAAATGTATATGAATTGCATGGAAGTGTATTAAAAAATTATTGTATGAAATGCCATGAATTTTATGATGCAAAATGTGTATTTACTAGTAAAGGAATTCCTAAATGTACTTGTGGCGGAATCATAAAACCAGATGTTGTTTTGTATGAAGAAGGATTAGATGAGGAAACTTTAGAAAATGCAATTTTTGCGATTCAAAAAGCAGATGTAATGATTGTTGCAGGCACGTCTCTAACAGTACAACCAGCAAGTAGTTTATTAAATTATTATAAAGGGCATAAGTTAGTGTTAATTAATAGAGATAAGACACCTTATGATGATAGAGCAGATTTAGTGATACATAAGAGTTTAGGAAAAGTATTTGAAAATATATAATATAGGAGAAAAAAGATGTATTATACATATATGTTAAGATGTTCAGATAATTCAATTTATACAGGTATGACAAACAACTTAGAAAAACGAATAGAAGAACATGCATCTAAAGATAAAAAAGGAGCAAAATATACAAAAGCACATGAAGTGGTTAAATTAGAAATTGCATGGAAAAGTAAAGATAAATCTTTGGCATGTAAATTAGAATATCAAATAAAAAACTTAACCAAACAACAAAAAGAAAACTTGATAAAAGAAAAAAAGCTTACAACATATTTTAAAGGCAAAATAGATTGCAGAAGGTATAGGATATTTGTATAAAATTAGATGGAAGACATTTATCTTCCATCCTTATCTTTACCTGTTATGTCTGTTCTTATTTTTGTCCTTTTAGAGATACCTTGGTTTAAAATTTCTTGTTTTAGAGCTTTATAGTTTTAAATGAAAATTTATGTGACAAGCTAGTTTATCAGAATTAGCTTATAAAATGGATATTTATGTAGCATGAAACATAAAAGCTTGAAATATTGCAAAAAATCTGTTATGATGTATAAGTATAAAAGGAGAGAAAAAATGAAAGAAATGAGTTCACAAGAAAAAAATAGAGGAAAAATGGAAAAAATGAGCACAGAAGAGAAAATTAAAGAAAAATATGAAAAAATGAGTCCGCAAACAAAATATAGAGAAGTAACAGCAGGTATTAGAATATTGTCTACTAGAGCAATAGTAGAAGATAATAAAGAGATATATGAAAAATTAAAAAGATTAGCGCAATATTTGGAAGAAGTTAGAATACAAAGACATTTATGCCAGCCATCAGAAATTGACAGAGAAGAATGGGTAAGATACAGAGAGTTATTAGAATATATTAATAGTCAATATGATGGAACAGAAGAAACTTTGAAAGAAATATGTAGAGAATTAGATAAAAGAGAAGATATTGATAAAGTATTAAAATATTATGATAAGAAAAATAACGAATCAAAGGAAGAAGAAAGATAAATGAAAAAAGTCATTGTAGCAACAAATAATGAAGGAAAACTAAAAGAGATAAAAGATATATTAAAAAATTATCAGTTATTATCTTTAAAAGATGTAAATTGTAAGATAGAAGTAGAAGAAGATAAAGATACATTTGAAGGGAATTCTTTAAAGAAAGCGCAAGAGATTTCAGAAATAGTACAAATGCCTTGTATAGCAGATGATAGTGGATTATGTATTGATATATATGATGGATGGCCAGGTGTTCATACAGCTAGGTTTTTAGGAGAAAATGCAACTGCAAAAGAAAGAAATCAATATATTTTAGAGAAAATGAAAAATTTAAAAGGTACAGACAGAAAAGCAAGGGTGAAATGCTGTATTACCTATTATGAAAATGGCAACTATGTAGTTGGAAAGGGAGAAATACTAGGTAGAATTGCAGAAAATCCAAGAGGAGATAATGGTTTTGGATTTGATGAGATTTTTGAATTAGAAGATGGTAGAACTTATGCAGAGTTGTCTAAGGAAGAAAAAAATGAAATTAGTCATAGAAAATTAGCTTTGCAAGATTTATTAAAAAAATTAGAACATCACATATAAGGTTTCAGAAGATTCCTTTATATGTGATGTTTTAGTTTTTATATTTCTCCCAGAAGAAGTCTTTATTATTTTTTTGAAATATCTCCTCGGCTTGCTACATAGATTATAAATTCTAAGCTTTAAATAAACGAGCCTCTCGCTATCGTGCTTCCTCATTTATTTTAAGCTAAGAATTTATACATCTATTCCACGGCACATTCGTCGATAATTTCAAAAAAAATAATAAAGACTTCTTCTGGGGAGGGATTTTGAAACTTAAAACAAATATTCTTGTCATTCTTGATAAGGAATGATATAATCTAAAAAATAATTAATAGGAGAAGAGAGTATGGCAGAAGTTAAATGGACAAAGGAACAATCACAAGCAATTCATGAAAAAGAATCTAATATACTAGTTGCGGCAGCAGCAGGAAGTGGTAAAACAGCTGTATTAGTAGAAAGAATTATTAATAAAATCATTAATGAAAAGATAGATATAGATAGATTATTAGTTGTAACCTTTACAAATGCAGCAGCAGCCGAAATGAGAGAAAGGGTATTAGAAGCAATTTATAAAAAACTAGATGAAACTCCAGAAAATGAAAATTTGCAAAGGCAAATTACTTTATTAAATAAGGCCAGCATTTGTACAATTGATTCATTTTGTTTAGATGTGGTGAGAAATCACTTTTATGAACTAGAAAATATATCTCCGAATTTTAGAATCGCAGATACAACAGAAATTGAGTTATTAAAACAAGAAGTGTTAGAAGATATATTTGAAGAAAAATATGAAAATCAAGAAGAGGATTTTGCTGAATTAATTAATACCTATACGAGTTACAGAGATGACACACCTCTAAAAGAATTAATTTTGAAAATATACACATATATTCAAAGTAATCCATTTCCGAATCAATGGTTAAGCGAAAAAATAGAAATGTTTCATATTCAAAACTTTGAGCAAGATTTTAGTAAAAATCCATGGGGAGAAATTTTACTAAAAGAAGTAGAAGAAGAATTAATTGATGATATTAGCACACTAAGAGAACAAGCAGAAAACCTAGAAAAAAATCCAGATTTAGAAAAATATACAAAAACCATTTTTGATGATATTGATAAATTAGAAATGTTAAAAGTGAATTTAAATAGTTGGGATAAGGCATATGCAATTTACACTAATTTGACATTTGCGACATGGCCAAGACAAAAAGTTGATTCAACAATCAAAGACCAAGCAAAATTGGTAAGAGATGACATCAAAAAGAAAGTTACGAAAAAATTAAATAAAATCTTTATATATAATTCAGAAGAAGCCAATCGAGATATAGCAGATATGTATCCTATTTTAGTAAAATTAAAACATCTTATATTTGAATTTGGAGAAGAATTTTCAAAAAGAAAAAGAAATAAAAATATTGTAGACTTTAATGATATTGAACATTTGGCATTAAATATTTTGATAAAAGATGAAAATGGAAAAGTAGAGCCAACAGAAGTGGCGAAAAACTATAAAGAAAAATTTGTAGAAATTGCCATTGATGAATATCAAGATAGTAATATGGTACAAGAATATATTTTAACATCGATTTCAAAAGGCAATAATATCTTTATGGTAGGAGATGTCAAACAAAGTATCTATAAATTTAGACAAGCCATGCCAGATTTGTTTTTATCAAAATATAAAACATACAAGTTAAAAGAAAACAAGAAAGATGATGATGATTTAAAAATACAATTATTTAAAAACTTTAGAAGTAGAGAAAATGTATTAGATTTTACCAATCTAATATTCCAAGACATCATGAGTGAAAATTTGGGAGAAATAAACTATACAGAAGAAGAATATTTGAATTTGGGAGCCAGTTATGAAAAGACAGTACAAGAACTAGAAACAGAAATACATATTATTGATTTGAAAGAAAAAGAAGATTTAGCACCAGAAGAGGAAGCAAGGGGGATTGAAGAACAACAGGATAATGATGATACTGAAGAAACAGCAGAAGAACGAGTGGAAGATATACAAGTTGAGGCAAGATTCGTAGCCAATAAAATAAAATCATTAGTAGAAAGTCATTTTCAAGTATTTGATAGAAAAATCAATGGATTTAGAGATATTCAATATAAAGATATTGTTATTTTGCTAAGATCTACAAAAGTCAATGCACCAATTTTTGAAGAAGAAATTATTAATTTAGGCATGCCAGTATTTTCTGAAAGTTCTCAAGAATATCTAGATTCTATTGAAATTCAAACCATTATGAGTTTATTAAAAATTATAGATAATCCAATCCAAGATATTCCGTTAGTGACTGTTTTAAGGTCACATATTGGAAACTTTACAGATGACGAATTGGTAGAAATTCGATTATCTGATAAATATGATAATTTTTATACAGCCATGCAAAAAGCAAGAATTAATGTAAGTAGCGAATTAAAGGAAAAAATAGATACATTCTTTCATAACTTAGAAAAATGGAGAAAAGAAAAAGAATATTTAGCATTAGATGAATTTATCTGGAAATTATATTCAGATACCCATTATTATACTTATGTAGGACTTATGCCAAATGGAGATTTAAGGCAAGCCAATTTAAAAATGTTATTTGAAAGAGCAAAACAATATGAAACCGCAAGCTTTAAAGGATTGTATAATTTTATACAATTTATCGAAAAACTGCATGTAGGAAGTAATGATTTAGGTGCTGCAAAACTAATAGGAGAAAATGATGATGTTATCAGAATTATGAGTATTCATAAAAGTAAAGGATTAGAATTTCCAGTTGTTTTTCTATCTGCAACGGGTAAACAATTTAATCTAATGGATTTAAATCAAAATATATTATTACATCAAGAATTAGGAATTGGTGTAAAATATATTGATTATGAAAGACAAGTTCAATATGATACATTGACCAAAGAAGCTATTAGAAATAAAATTTTGACAGAAACATTGTCAGAGGAAATGAGAATATTGTATGTTGCTTTAACAAGAGCAAAAGAAAAATTATATATCACCGGATTAAAAAGAGATTATGAGAAAGAAATCGAAAATATGCAAAAACAAGTCAGTCGCTATCATAAGGTAAATGATAAGATAAACTATATTTTAGTAAAAAAATATAAAAAATATTTAGACTGGATTCTATTAGTATATCTATATGAAAAAGAAAATAAAGAGCATTTGTTAAAATTAAATGTATGGAAAAAACAAGAGCTATTAAAATCTTTTGCAAAGCCAAAAGAAGAAATGGTAAATATTCAAGAACAACTAGAAAATGTAATGATAAACAAAGAAGATTTAGAAAAAATAAATACCATTTTGGAATATACTTATACACATCAATTATCTACAAACATTCCGACAATGACATCTGTTACAAAGATTAAGCAAATGAAAATGCAAGCAAATAGTAGTTCAAATACAGATATAATACAGAAAAAAGAAAATAAGGAGGTAAGTATCAAGCAAAAAAATATAAAAAATGAAATGGGATTAGAAAGTCAAAATGAAAATCAATTAACTTTCAATAAACCAAATTTCATGAGAGAGGATAAAGAAGATATCATAACTCCTGCACAAAAAGGAACTCTCGTTCATATGTGTATGCAAAGATTAGACGAGACAAAAGAATATACTTTAGAAATGATACAGAATTTGATAGAAGATTTGGTAAAAAGAAAAATTATAACAGAAAAAGAAGCAAAAACGATTAATCCATATAAAGTATTAGAATTTACAAAATCAAGGATTTGGAAAGATTTAAAAAATGCGAAAAAAGTATATAAAGAAAGGCCATTTTTTATCAATATACCAGCAAGAGAAATGTATGATGAAGATGTAGAAGAGGAGATTTTAGTACAGGGAATTATCGACTTATATTATATTAATCAAAAGGATGAAATCATTTTAGTAGATTATAAAACAGATTATGTGGAAAATGGAAAAGAAAGTGAATTAGTAGAAAAATATATCTCACAATTGGAATTATACCAAAAAGCATTAGAAGAAAGTTTACAAAGAAAAGTAGGTAAAACTTATATATATTCTGTATATCTAGGAAAAGAAATTGAAATTGCTTGAAAATTATGTAGACTTTTGGTATAATTAGTGTAGATTGGAAAGAAATGGGGAAGATAGTTGAAAAAGAATTACAATTTTAGCTGTGACAAATTTCATTCTTTTTCAACTAGACTTATGCCTTTGGGAAGGAATGAGTTGAAAAATGAAAAGAGTAAAAACATTATTTATGTACGCACTATGGGTAGTACTGTTTATTATATTTTCGGAGTTTTTAATTAATGTTGGCTTAAATTCATCTTATAAACCAATAGAAAGAAGAGATAACGTATCACAAGTCAATGTATATCAAGCAGAAGCAACACTTGTTAATGGAAGAATAAGAGGATTAATTACTAATTCAGAAACAGACAATATCAGTAATAAATATTTAGAATTTGATTTTTATTCTGAAAGAAATGTCTTTTTAGGAAAAAAAATTATTGATATCAATGAGTTACAAGCCGGTGAAACACAAAACTTTGAGATTTTATTCAAATTAGAAAACGTAGATTATTATACAGTAAGTGTATTGGATGAGAGACCAAAAGGTGAAGAAATAGAGATTCTTCCAGAAGGTTGGACAACAACAGATATCATAATAGCAACAGCTATTACATTACTAATTTTCTGGTAATGTCCTTTTGGGGACGTTTCTGTTTGGGACATTTTTATGTAAATTTTTCTTTAGAATTACAAAGCTAAAAATGTAACAATTTGGTATATTTAAGAATGAAACAATTTTGCATATTTAAATTTGAATTGAGATATTATTAATAAAACTGTGATTTCCTTTGCATTCCGAAACAGCAGTGCAAGAGAATCACAGTTTTATTTTAGAAAATTCATTTTATATATTCTATATTTTTTAAATTTAAAGCTAGAATAGAAAATCCTTTTCTATTCTTTTATAAAAGATTTACATAAAAATGTCCCAAACAGAAACGTCCCCAAAAGGACAAAAGGAAAAATGAGTCCGTTCCCAAAACCCCTTAAATTAGTTTTTGGGTGTTACATGAAGAGTTTTGTTATTTTTATAAATCACCATACCAGGTTTGGCACCATTTGGCTTTTTAACATATTTTACTTCACAAATATCTACAGGGACATTGGAAGAATTTTTAGCTTTACTATGGTAAGCAGCGATTTCTGCACATTTTAATAAAATATCGTCTTCAGGAACAGGAGAGCCATTTAAAACTAAAATACAATGACTTCCATGGATGTCTTTAGTATGAAACCACAAATCTGTTTTTTTCGCATATTTTAAAGTTAGATAGTCATTTTCCATATTGTTTCGCCCAACCAAAAGGGTATAATCTTCAATTTTATATTTTATAGGATTAAAATGCACATATTTATTTTTTGTTAGTTTAGATTTTTTTACTTTCGGATTTTTCTTTTCTTTATATTTTTCTGTTCTTTCTTTAAAAACAGAACTTTCAGAAATTTCTTCGAAAATATTACTAATGTCCTCAATAGTAGAACAAGCTTCTAATTCATAAATAACACTTTCAATATAATCTAAATCTTTAAGTGTTTCTTCTTTTTGTTCTCCAACAATCAACAAAGCATTTTTTAATTTTGCATATTTTTTAAAAAATAGTTTGGCATTATGACTAGGAGAATAGCGTTTATCTAAAGGAATAGTAATTATTTTATTATTGTTATAGTAATTTTCCAAAGATACAGTATCTGTGTTTTCGTTTTTTATTCTATACAAGTTTGCTGTAATGAGTTCACCATATAATTTATAAGTATCCATATGGTCACATTCTTTTAATTTTTCATTAATGTTATATAATCTTTTATTATATTTTTTTAGTGTATCTAAAATTAATTTCGAAATACTATTCCTATACATCTTAAATTCTTCAGAGGTTTCTTTATAAAAATAATAATCATCAATAAAAAAATTAAGAGAAAAAGAATCTGAAGATGAATCCCTTTTGCATAAAACATAATCTTTTACATTTCCCTTATCATCTTTTATTGTATCAAATCCTAATTGCAAAGAATCTGTTGCATCAATGATATGTTTCATATTTGTATAAATTAGTTCCAGGGGTGAATCTTCTATTTTTAAAGAAGTATCTAAGTGTAGTGTTGCTAAGATGTGACTGACAAATCCTTTACTAATTCCATTAAATATATTAGAAATTTGTGAAGGTAAATCAGAAATATGCACCTTATCAAAATCTAAACTTAATTTTGATTTGAAGTCTTGAAAATTGATAACCTCTAAAAAATTCAATTTATTTGTAGAAGGATATACATATTTCACATGTGGAATAATTTCTCTGGTTAACTCATTATCAGAGGAAATATGTCTTAAGCTATCTATAATCATATTATTTTCATCAACTAAAATGACATTACAATGTCTACCCATTAATTCTATAATCAATTTTTTAGTAATAATATCATCTATATCATCAAAACCTTCAAATTCAATGGTAATAACTCTTTCTAAATTTACAGAAATGATATTTTTAATACGCAAACCAATGAGATGTTTTCTTAAAAGCATACAAAAATTGAGTGCGTTTTTAGGATTAGGTTTTGTATGAGTCGTTAAATGTAATCGATAATTTTGTGCATTGGTACAAATATTTAATGCATAATTAACACCATTCAAATAAAAGCCTAAAATAATATCATTTTTATTTGGTTCATATATTTTATCAATTCTACCACCAATTAGTTGTTGTAATTCAGAGGTAATTGCTTTTGTAACAATTCCATCAAATGCCATAGTTTGTCACTCCTTTATTTGCATTTATATGCCATATATCATATCATATTTTCATAAATAAATCTAGCCAAAAAAACTATTGATAAATCAATTTTTTAATTATATAATAAAGAAAATAAAAATTAACCTTGTTGTATATGAGAAAATGTATATATACCAAAAAACTGAATTTTCCGATACAATAAAAAAGGATAGATGCCTATGAAGTATGATATACAAAAATTAAGTTTGGAAGAAAAAATTGGTCAAATGATTATCATTGGATTAAATACAGAAAGATCAGTGGAAAATCTGGAAGAAATTATAGAGAAATACAAAGTAGGAGGCGTTTTGTTATATAAGAGGAACTATCATCAAAATTACGAAGAAATGATAGACTTTGTTAACAAAATAAAAACATTGAACCAGAAAAACAAAATACCAATTTTTATTTCTATTGACCAAGAAGGTGGTAGAGTGAATCGAACACCTAAAGAATTTAAAAATCTTCCAGCAGCAAGTAAATTAGTAAAAAAGAGTGGAGAAGAAGATTTTGTAAAACGTTCAGGAGAAATTACAGGTGAAATTTTGCATAAACTGGGTATTAATATGGATTTTGCTCCTGTTTTAGATATAAAAAGATTTGATGATAATCATGCGATTGGAGATAGAGCATATAGTGAAAACATAGAAGAAGTATCAAAATATGGTATAGAATATATGCAAGCTTTACAAAAGAATGGGGTTATATCTATTGCAAAACATTTTCCAGGTCATGGAGCTACAAAAACAGATTCTCATTTCCATCTTCCTAAAATTGAAGAAGAAATGGAAATATTGGAAAAAGAAGATATGCAACCATTTAAAGAGGCAATAGAACATAAAGTAGATGGGATATTGATAGGTCATCTAAAAATATCAAAAGTAACAGGAAAATTACCAGTATCTATGTCTAAACGATTTATCACAAAATATTTAAGAAAAAAATATAGATATAATGGATTAGTTATCACAGATGATGTCAGAATGAAAGGTGTTAGAATTCGCTATGGAAAAAATAATGCTATAAAAAAGGCTTTTTTAGCATGTAATGATGTGATTATATTTAAATATGATAATGACATTACTGTAATTGATAAAATCATAAAACTTGCAAAAGAAAACAAATTAGAAATGAAAAGAATAAATAAAAGCGTTACCAGGATATTAAAAGTGAAAGAGCAATATGAATTAAAAGATGAGCTTATCGAAAAAGATGAAGCATTTATAGAAAATATAAATGTTCCGATTGAAGAAATTAGACAAAAAGTTTTATAATAGTTATTTTTTAAGTTTCAATATTTTGCAAGTGAGGTACATACATTATTTTTTTGAATTTATTGACGAATGTGCCGTGGAATAGATGTATAAATTCTTGGTTTTAAATAAATGAGGAAGCGCGAGCAGCGAGAGGCTCGTTTATTTAAAACTTAGAATTTATAATCTATGTAGCAAGCCGAGGAAATAATGAAAAAAAATAATGTATGTACCTCGCTTGCAAAAATACTGAAACTTTAAATTAATTTTTCTTGTTATTTTTGTGGAAAGTATGATATACTATAACATATATTTTAGAAATGGAGATTAGAAGATGTCAAAACCAATTGTAGCAATTATAGGAAAGCCCAATGTAGGAAAATCAACTTTTTTTAATTATCTAGTAGGAAGTAGAGTATCTATTGTACAAGATACACCAGGTGTTACGAGAGATAGGATTTATGCAGATACCAATTGGAGAGGAAGAAACTTCACATTAATTGATACTGCAGGAATTGAACCAGAATCAGAAGATATTATCTTGTCGCAAATGAGAGAACAAGCTAACTTAGCAATCACTATGGCAGATGTTATTATCTTTTTAACAGATATTAAACAAGGAATAACTGCCGCAGATCAAGAAATTGCTGTGATGCTAAAAAAATCTGGAAAACCAATTGTGTTAGTATGTAATAAAGCAGATAATTTTGAAAAAGATAGAGAAGAAATTTACGAATTTTATAATTTAGGATTAGGAGATCCTTATCCTATTTCTGCAAGTAATGCGATAGGTATAGGAGATGTATTAGATAAAATTTATGAAAGTTTTCCAGAAAAAACATCAGATGAGGATGAAGAAGATATCATAAAAGTAGCCGTTATCGGAAAACCAAATGTAGGAAAATCATCTTTGATTAATAAAATATTAGGAGAAAATAGAACCATTGTAAGTGATATAGCAGGAACAACAAGAGATGCAATTGATTCTAGATTTGAAAATGAAAAAGGAAAATATATTTTAATTGATACAGCAGGAATCCGAAAAAAGAGCAAGGTAAAAGAATCAATAGAAAAATTTAGTATTATGAGAACATTGTTAGCAATTGAAAGAGCAGATGTATGCTTGATGATGATTGATGCTTTAGAAGGAGTTACAGATCAAGATGCGAAAATTGCAGGTGAAGCACATGAGGCAGGAAAAGGAATTATCATTGTTGTTAATAAATGGGATGAATATGAAAAAGAAACAGGAACATTAGAAAAATATAAAAAAGAAATTTATAGCAAATTATCTTATTTATCATACGCACCAATCATATTCATATCTGCGAAAACAGGACAAAGGGTTAATAAGTTATTTGATATGATTAATGATGTTAATGAACAAAACAGTATGAGAGTATCAACTTCTGTTTTAAATCAAGTAATCAATGAAGCCATTGCGATTGTGCAACCACCAACAGATAAGGGAAAAAGATTAAAAATATTGTATGGAACACAAGCAACAACCAAGCCACCAACATTTGTCATATTTGTGAATGATAAAGAATTGTTCCATTTTTCTTATGAAAGATATTTGGTTAATCAATTTAGAAAAGAATTTGGATTGGAAGGTACACCTGTTAGAATTATTGTGAGAGAAAAGTTTGAAAAAGAATAGAGATAAAACGATGAATAAAATAGAGGAGGTAAAATATGGTATTTAATGTGATAACAGCAATTATTGCATATTTAATAGGAAGTGTTAATTTTTCAGTTATTTTAAGTAAAAAAATGGCAGGATTTGATGTAAGAGAAAAAGGGAGTGGAAATGCAGGAACAACGAATATGCTTCGCTCTGTTGGGAAGAAAGCAGCAGCATTAACATTAATTTGTGATGTTTTAAAAGGTGTTGTGGCTATTCTAATTGCGATGTTTATTGGTTGGGCATTTAAAGTAGAAAACCAAGCATTATTAGTTCAAATAGCAGGAATTGCAGTTGTACTTGGACACACATTTCCAATATTCTTTGGATTTAAAGGAGGAAAAGGTGTTGCCACCTCTTTAGGAATTTTAATTATGAGCAACTGGCAAATTGGATTAATCTGTTTGGTATTTGGTGTATTATTAATAGCTTTAACAAGAATGGTATCTGTAGGATCATGTGCAGCAGCAGTTTTATTTCCAGTATTAACATTATTCATAACAGACAATTATATTGTCTCACAAGGGAGTGGATATTTAATTTATAGTATTATACTAGCTGTGATTGTATTATTTAATCATAGAAGTAATATAAAAAGAATTATGACTGGAAAAGAGAATAGAATTAGTTTTAAAAAATAAGAAAAGCGGTAACATAACTTTTGATTGAAAAATGATGTATGTTAAATTGAATATGACAATAATAAATAGAAACAAAAGAATAAAATACATGGAAAAGGAAGGAATGAAACAAAGTGAAAAATATAGCAATCATAGGAAGTGGGAGTTGGGGAGTAGCATTAGCAACACATCTTGCAAGATGTGGAAATAAAATAAAAATATGGTCTTTTTCAGAAGAAGAGAAAGAATTAATAAATAAAGAAAAAAGATGTAAATTCTTACCAGGACTAAAATTACCAGAAAATATAGAATGCTCTACGGATTTTGAGGAAGTCATAAAAGATACAGAATTTATCTTACATGTAACACCATCAAAATTTACAAGAGATGTATTTAGACAATACAAACAATATGTTGGTGAAAAACCAGTTATTATATGTTCAAAAGGATTTGAAAAAGATTCTTTAAAAACATTAGATGAAGTATTAGAAGAGGAATTACCAGGTGTTCGAATAGGAGTATTATCTGGACCTAGTCATGCAGAAGAAGTTTCAATTGCAATTCCAACCGTATTAGTTATTGCTTCCAAAGATCAAGAAATATTAAATATGGTGCAAGATACATTTATGTGCCCAGAAATGAGAATTTATACATCAAATGATGTAAAAGGTGTCGAATTAGGAGGCGCATTAAAAAATATCATTGCATTTTGTGCAGGGGTTGCAAGTGGAATTGGACTTGGAGATAATACATTTGCAGCCTTAATTACAAGAGGCCTAGGAGAATTAACAAGATTAGGTGTTGCATTAGGTGGAGAAAAAGATACATTTTATGGATTAAGTGGTTTAGGAGATTTAATAGTTACTTGTTTAAGTGAGCATAGTAGAAATCGTAAAGCGGGAAAACTAATTGGACAGGGAAAAACGTTAGAAGAAGCCAAGAAAGAAGTTGGAATGGTAATTGAAAGTATAGACAATATAGAAGTAGCTTATGAATTAGGAAAAATACATAATGTATATATGCCGATTGTAGAAACGGTATATCAAGTAATCTATGAAAAACTTGATCCAAAAGAGGCTGTTAATAATTTAATGACAAGAGAGAAAAAAAGTGAATAATATAATAATATAAAGGAAATAATAAAATGTAAGATGGTATATTGAAAGGAATGTTGTAAATGGATTTTTTTGATAAATTAGGAAAAAAGGCAACAAAAGCATGTAAATTTACAGCAGATAAAACAGGGAAACTTGCGAAAGAAACGAAATTAAAATTCAAGATGAGCGAATTAAAATCAAAAATTGAAGACATTTACGAAGAAATAGGAAAAAAAGTATACGAAAAACATGTGCAAAAAGAAGAAATTTCAGCAAATGATTTACTAGAAGAATGTAAACAAATTGATGAAATGAGTAATGAAATCGAAAAAATAAGGCAAGAATGTTTGGATTTAAAAGATAGGAAACAATGTTCAAAATGTTTTAAAGAAATTGACAAAAATGTGAAGTTCTGCCCAGAATGCGGAGCAAAACAAGAAGAGGAAGAGGTAAAAGAAGTAGAAATTTTAGAAAAACCAAAGGAAGAAAAAGAAACTGTTGTTTCTGAAACCTCAGAATATACAAAAAGTCAGCCAGAAAATAATGAAGAAGTACAGGAAGAAACAACAGAAGTTCAAACAAATTTAGAAAAAACAACAGTAGTGGAAATTAACCCTAATCCACAAAATATAACAGAAGAAGAAATGAAAAATATAGGACAGTAAGAAAAGCTACACTAACAAGAAATCAATAAAAATACGGATGGTTGGAAAAATATATTTTCCAACCAAATTTGTAATTTGGGGAAGGAATAAAAAAATATGAAAATAGTCGTACAAAGAGTAAAAGAAGCTGAAGTAAAAGTAGATGGAAAAGTTGTTGGAAAAATCGGAAAAGGTTTTTTAGTATTATTAGGTGTTACACATGAAGATACAGAGGAAAATGCAGATTATTTAGTGAAAAAGCTATGCAAATTAAGAGTTTTTAAAGATGAAAATGATAAAATGAATTTAGCATTAAAAGATGTAAGTGGTGAATTATTAATTGTATCGCAATTTACATTATATGCAGATTGTTCTCAAGGAAATAGACCTTCTTTTATAGAAGCTGCTAAACCAGATAAAGCAGAGGCATTGTATGAATATTTTTGTGAAGAATGTGCTAAAAATGATATAAAAGTGGAAAAAGGTATATTTGGAGCAGACATGAAAGTAAGTTTAATAAATGATGGACCAGTAACCATTATTATAGAAAAATAAGAAAATTTTTTATAAGAATACAATTAAATAAAAAAAGTTATGAATTCACACTTGAAATACCTTTTAGGGTGAGCTTGTGTTATTAATATTGAACCGAAAAATTTATTCAATCTAGGATAACACAAGCTCACCCTAAAAGGTATTTCAAGCTTGAATTTTTTAATTAGTAAGGAAATCGTTCATATAAGTATTTTATAATTTCATTACCGTTTTGTTCATTAATATTTATATAAACATTTTTATCAAGACAAATCCACATGTGAATGAAAAAATCTTCCATATTATCTAAAAATACTCCTACAATTTCAGCTAATTCAATAGGATTGGCATATTGTTTTTCCCAAGTGAAATCTTGATAGATTTCAAGATTTGTATTATAAAACTTACTTAGAAATTTATTTAATTCTCCTTTTTTTTCACTATATAAATTAACAGTTACATACATAATTTTCTCCATAAATAATGTTTATATTATGTATTATGAAAAAATAATTTCATTTTTATACAAGAATAAACGAGTCAAAAAATGTAAATACTAATAAAAATATATAAATGTTAAAGTGAGCAAAAATAATGTTGCACAGAAAAATTGCATAGCAATTTTTTTCGTCGACAAATTTTATGGAGGGATTTTTTTGAAAAAATTTAAAGTTATTTCATATATTATATTACTAATTGTACTAGCTGTATTAGCATTAACAGTCTATACAAGTGCAACACAAAATAATGAACAAGATGAAAAAGAAAAGGTAACTTCAGAAATTCGATATTTAGATACCAAATTAGTAGATTTATTTAATAATATGAATAATATAGAAACAAAGAATTATCAAATATATACAACCAAGATAGAAGAATCTAGGTCAGCCGAAAATTCTGGAGGAGGTTCAGGAGGAAATTCTGGTTCTAATTCTAGCTCTAGTTCTAGTTCTGGCTCTGGCTCTGCTTCTGGCTCAGATAGTTCTTCTACAGGAAGTAATAATGGGCAAACCCAAACAGAAAATACAGGTGAAAATTATGAAATGCAGGCAGCAGGAATTTTGACAACAAATAGAGATATAGATTGGACTGCTTGCAAAAATGAATTAGAATTAATTTATACCTCTATTTCAACTATTACCTTGGATTTATATCGTTTAAATGCATCACAAGATGATATACTAAATTTTAACAAAGATATAGATAGTTTAACTATAAGTTTAGAAGAAGAAAATAAACAAGCAACTTTAGATAATTTAGTAAAAGTATATGAATATATACCAAAATTTGCACAAACTGTAGTAAATGATACATTATATAAAACTGTATTAGAAACAAAACTAAATGTTTTTAAAGGATATGCAAAATTAGATAGCGGAGATTGGACAGGAATTAGTACGAATATAGTAGATGCGATTAATGTATATTCAACATTATTAACCAATACAGAAATAGATACGAATAAACAAACAAGTATTAATAAAGGGTATGTCATGTTGAATGAATTAAAAAATGCAGTAGATACACAAAATACTTCTGTATTTTTGATAAAATATAAAAATTTACTAGAAGAAATCAATAATTTATGATATAATATCCAATAGAGTAAATTGAATAGTCGCTGGTAAATCTCCGAAAGGAATTACGAGAGGAAAGTCCGGGCTCCATAAGAGCAATGATGCTAGATAACGTCTAGTGGGGGTGACCCTAAGGAAAGTGCAACAGAAAATAACCGCCAATTTTTATGGTAAGGGTGAAAAGGTGAGGTAAGAGCTCACCAGCAATATGGTGACATATTGTGTTTGTGTAAACCCCATCAGGAGCAACACCTTAAAGAGAAGATTAAGCCAGCTCTAGCGCCTTCTCAACTTGCGTGGCTTGAGATATATAGTAATATATATCCTAGATAAATGACTATTTTAAACGACAGAACCCGGCTTACAGATTTACTCTTTTTTTTATTAAATAGGAAAATAGAGTTTTTCCTATTCAGCAAAAAAACAAAGTTGCACAGAAAAATTGCAAAATGATTTTTCATGTTAGCAAATCCTTCATATCATCTGGAAAAGGACAAGTAAAACATTGTTCTTTTTTTGTAATTGGATGAACAAAAGATATCATATAACTGTGTAATGCTTGTCTAGTGATTAAAGGAGAAGAATTTCCATATAAAGTATCACCAAGTAATGGATGACCGATATGACTAAAATGCACACGTATCTGATGTGTTCTACCAGTTTCTAATCGGCATTTCACTAACGAAAGTGATTTCATATCATTTTGAGAATTAGATTGAAATTCTTTAATCACTTTATAAATCGTTCTAGAAGGTTGACCAGTAGAGTCTATACACCTTTCAATAATGCTACCAGGCTTCCTAGCAATTGGCAAATCAATGCTTCCAGTTTTTTTATCTAATACACCTTCAACAATGCAAAGATATTCTTTTTTAAAAAGATTTTCATTCATTTGTTTACTAAGTGCTTCTTGAATATAGGCACATTTTGCAAAAATAACCAGTCCAGAGGTATTAAAATCTAATCGATTAACAGGTCTAATTTTCTTTTGCAAACCAATAGAATCAAAATAAAATTTTACACCATTTGATAAAGAATCAGCATAATGTAAAATAGAAGGATGTATAGCAATACCTGCAGGCTTATTGATGATTAACAACCATTCATCTTCATAAATGATGTCTAAATCCATTTTTGTAGAAACCACATTGGTATTATCTTCAAAATACTCAAAATCAATAGTTAGCATATCATGAACTTCAAAAGAGTTTCTGGTATCACAAATAGAATTATTTAAACAGATACAATTTTGTTCAATTAGTTTTGTCAATAAACGATTAGAAATATGTAACTCATTCTTTAATAATGAATGGATATTTTCATATTTATTTTTATCGATTTCTTCAATACAATATTTAAGTTTCATAAGATTTTTATATTAAATAATACTCCTTTTAAAATATTTTCTATAGAGAGTATACAATATATATTTTTGAAAAGCAAATAAGATATTAATTCGGTTCCATTTAGAGTGATGTAATAATGGTTTCAATATATTCTTTTCTTGCTTTTTTTATGTTTTTATTGTAAAATAGTATCTGACCTTAAAAGTAGGAGTGATGAAATGAGAATCAGATACAAAAAATGGGCAAGACCAGAATTAGAAGCAAGTCCTTTTTATATAGATAATCCAGAAGAAATGAAAGGAAAATGGAGAAGCTATTTTAAAAATGATAATCCTATTCATTTAGAGCTAGGTTGTGGAAAAGGGCAATTTATATCAGAGTTAGCATCAGAAAATTTGGATATTAATTATATAGCCATTGATTTAGTAGATGCCATGTTAGGTTTAGCCAAACGAAATGTAGAAGCAAAATATGAAGAAAAAAATATAGAACCTAAAAATATTGTTTTAACTAGATTTGATATAGAAAGAATTCTATTAATTTTAGAGGAACAAGATCAAATAGAAAGAATTTATATTAATTTCTGTAATCCTTGGCCAAAGGGAAAACATAGAAAAAAGAGATTAACCCATACAAGACAATTAGAAAAATATAGAGTATTTCTAAAAGAAAATGGAGAAATCTATTTTAAAACAGATGATGACGATTTATTTCAATCTAGTTTATTATATTTTGAAGAAGCAGGTTTTGAAGTGCTAAAGAAAACTTATGATTTACATGCAGAACCTATATTTGAAAAAAATATAGAAACAGAACATGAAAAAATGTTTTCAGAACAAGGAATTAAGATAAAAGCATTAATTGCTAGAAAAAAGGTGTAATATTCATTATTGCTCAGCACTAATAGAAAATCCTCATATTATGAAGAAAAATTGGAAAATAGCTTGTATTTTATATAAATACGTGCTAAAATAGTAATAGATTAAAAAAAAACCGATTTTGAGGGAAGATTTTTTTAATCTTTTTTTAATTGTAAAGAAAAACCAAACATTTCTTAATAATTAAAAGATAAAGTATGTTTCCTATAAATTAAAATTCAGTTATTTTTTTGGAAAGGGGTATTAAATGAATACAAAGTATATTTTTGTAACAGGTGGTGTTGTATCAGGATTAGGAAAAGGAATTACAGCAGCATCATTAGGTAGATTATTAAAGAATAGAGGGTATAAAGTAACAATTCAAAAATTTGACCCATATATCAATGTGGATCCAGGAACAATGAACCCATATGAACATGGAGAAGTTTTTGTAACAGATGATGGTGCAGAAACAGATTTAGATTTAGGACATTATGAGAGATTTATAGATGAGAATTTAACACATAATTCAAGTATCACCATGGGAAAAATTTATCAAAATGTTATAGAAAAAGAAAGAAGAGGAGATTATTTAGGAAAAACAGTACAAGTGATTCCTCATATTACAAATGAAATTAAAGAAAAGATTTATGGCTTTGAAGATACAGACACAGATATTGTGATAACAGAGGTTGGAGGAACAGTAGGGGATATAGAAGGCGTTTCTATTATAGAAGCCATTAGACAAGTTGGATTAGAGAAAAATAAAGAAGATGTTGTCTATATTCATGTAACTTTATTACCATACATATTCGGTTCTAATGAAATTAAATCAAAGCCAACACAACACTCTGTAAAAGAATTGCAAAGTTTAGGAATTAAACCAGATATTTTAGTTTGTAGAACAGAGCAAGATATTCCAGATAATATAAGAGAAAAATTATCTCTATTTTGTAATGTAAGAAAATCAAGTGTGATTCAAAACAAAACGGCAGACTGCCTGTATGCAGTACCTTTAATGCTAGAAGAAGAAGGATTAGCAAGAGAAGTATGTAATCATTTACATTTAGAAAAATATATTCCAGACAATACAAAATGGGAAGAAATGATTGAAAATATCAGAAAGATAGACAAAAATAAAGTGGTTAACATTGGATTAGTTGGAAAATATGTAAAATTAGAAGATTCATATATTTCTGTTATTGAAAGTTTATACCATGCAGGTTTTGCAAACAATGTAAAGGTAAAAGTAACATTAATTGATTCTGAAAAAATTACGAGAGAAAATGTGAAAGAACAATTAAAAGAAATGGACGGTATTGTTATTCCTGGTGGATTTGGCGACAGAGGTATTGATGGAATGATAGAAACCGTAAAATATGTAAGAGAAAACAATGTTCCATTCTTAGGAATTTGTTTAGGAATGCAAATGGCTGTTGTAGAATTTGCAAGAGATGTTTTAGGAATTCAAGATGCAGATTCAGAAGAGTTTAATAAAGAAACACAAAATCAAGTCATTCATATAATGGAGGAACAAAAAAATATCCATAAAAAAGGTGGAACAATGAGATTAGGGGCATATCCTTGTGTGATAAAAGAAGGGTCACTAGCACAAAAACTTTATGGAGCAACTGAAATTTCAGAAAGACATAGACATAGATTTGAATATAATAATGATTATAGAGAAAGACTAGAAAATGCGGGATTAAAAGTATCTGGAACTTCTCCAGATGGATTATTAGTAGAAATGGTAGAAATACCAGAACATCCATATTTTATTGCAGGACAATTCCACCCAGAATTAAAATCAAGACCTAATAGACCAGGACCATTGTTTGTAGGATTAGTGGAAGCTGCTAAAAATAGAAAATAAATAAATTGAACCCCCGGAGAGGTTCTCAAGATTGAGAATCTTTCCGGGGGTTAGGGTGTTACTCGCAGTGCTCAATATAAGAAAGAGCTTTTTCGACAGAAGAAAACCATAATACGTTCTCTCCATCTTCACTGTCGACGAGTTGAGAAGCAGCGTCAACCCATTTCTGGCTATTAACAGTTGGTAGCTTTGTTACGTCAAAGGTTTTGTTATTCGTCGGAATAGATGAATAACAATGGGCAACTCCATTGACGATATCTATTATCACCGTCAAGGGAAGAGAATGATGCTCTTCTAAATAGAATTTTAATTGAGCACATTTTTCCTTATTTTCGAATAACTCTTTTCGGACTCCGAATAAAATGTTCATTGCCTTAATCTGCCGTAACAGGACATTTTCTGAGGCAAAGAAACTACTGTTTTCACCTTCTTGAATAAGAAGCTGACTTAGCAGAGTTGCTTGCTTTCTTTCTGCGGAAACTTCGGAATCATCTGTCACCTTTTTTAAAGGAGGTTTGCAGACTATCTTAGTATCTTCTAACTGCAGAACACTGAGGGTTGGAATTTCAGTTTCTTTTACAAAATTTTCTAACCTATCTCTCAGCTCCTTATTATTCAGAAGCTCTTCCCGAACAGCAAACAATTTACTCATGATTGTACACCTTTTGCAGACTTATACACCTGCACCTTTCTTAATTATTTTTGCGGCTCACGCATTGGTGGCCACTATATTTATTATACCACATTTTAGACTATATATCAATGAATAGGGAGAGGAAGAGAGGAATCAAGAAGAAAGTATTTACAAAAGCAACTTCTGTATGATATAATAGTTAAGTACAAAAGCAAATTAAGAGGTGATAAAGAAATGGCAGTGCTTATCGTAATATATGTACTAATACTCGTAATATTTGCCCTTATTGCATATGCAGTGATGCAAATTAAGTTATTTGGAATGAATGTAAAAGACTTCTGGGGATTTATTGAAGCAAACCAGATGCTAGATAAACTATATATGTTTGCAAAACAATATGAAAAAATGACACCACAAGAACAAGTTATTTATTTATCAGAGGCAGAGAAAATATTTAAAGCATTTGATAAAGTACCAAATGAATTATGGGAAGAAGAATATGATAAATATAAAGAGGTTGTTAGTAAATATAATGATATTCGAATGATTAGATGGACATCAAATTAAATAATGAAAAAAAGAAAAATCCAGCTTTGACACTGGATTTTTTAATTTAACTATTCCTCAGTCTTTTTAGTTGTTTTTGGTTTCTTTTCATCAGTCATAACCTCTTTAATAGCACCTAAACTACTTAAAGCACTAGTTGCTTCAAATGGAATAAATACTTTATTTGCCTCACCATCAGCAACCTTTTCTAAAGCTTCTAAAGATTTTAATTGCACTAATTTTTCATCAGGATCAGATTTTTTGATTGCATCATAAACCATTTGAATTTCTTTTGCTTTTGCATCAGCCACTTCTTTAATAGCTTGAGCCTCACCGACAGCTCTTCTAATTTGTGATTCTTTATCAGCTTCAGCTTCTAAGATAGCAGCTTGTTTTTTACCTTCTGCAATGGTAATAGCAGATTGTCTTTGAGCTTCTGCTTCTAGAATTAAAGCTCTTTTATTTCTTTCTGCATTCATTTCTTTTTCCATGGCATCTCTAACATCTGCAGGTGGTTCAATATCTTTGATTTCCACTCTATCGATTTTACATCCCCATCTATCTGTTGCTTCATCAAGAACAACTCTTAGTTTAGTATTAATACCGTCTCTTGAACTGAAGGTTTCGTCTAAATCCATTTTACCAATGATATCACGGATAGTTGTAATCGCTAAATATTCAATACCTTTTTTCAAACTTTGAATTTCATAAACTGCTTTTGCAGGGTCTGTTATTTGATAGAACACAACTGTGTCAATTGTAATTGTAACATTATCCTTTGTAATAACACTTTGAGGTGGAATATCCATTGTTTGTTGTTTTAAGCTAACCACACTTCTTACATGATCAAAAAATGGAATAATGATGGTAAGACCTGCGTCAGCTACTTTATAAAATTTACCTAATCTTTCAATGATATATACCTCAGATTGTTTAACGATTTTAATAGACATAAATGCTATCACTAAGATGATAACAAGTAATATTATTAAAAAAATCATAAAACTTCCTCCTTTTAAACATCCTTTTTAAAATTTATAAATAAAAATATAAACTAATTATTTGAAATTGGTGCTACAATTGCTCTAACACCATCAATTTCTTTTACTTCTACTTTTGTTCCTTTTTCAATATTAGAACCATTAATACCTTCTGCAGACCATACTTCACCATCAACTTTTATTTGACCTACACCATTAATAGAATCAATATCTTTGATAACAATGGCTGTTTTTCCAATAATAGAAAAGGCATTTGTTTTTTCTGTATTTTCTTTTTTATTGACAAATTTCTTAACAAATGGTTTAGTAGCTAAGATTAGAATAGCAGATAGAATAACAAAAATACTTGCTTGAATCATTAAGTTATCTGTAAAAAAACTAATGCACATTGTGATTAAACCTGCGATTCCTAACCAGAATACTAAAAAACCAGTTGTAATAATTTCTGCTATAAAAAATATTCCAGAAGCAATTAACCAAAATTGCCACATAAATAAATCCTCCTTTATTAAATTCACACTATATATATTATACTATAAAAATTGGAAAAAATAAAGGGTTTTGACAAAAATAGTCATAGAAATCATTATTTATTTTTAACTGTAATTATTTTTATTTTGCAAGTAAAATAATTATGCATAAAACTTGTAATTGAACAGAAAAAATGATATAGTAATAAAGAAATATAATAAAATTGGCAGAAACAGGAAAACCTTTATATATGTATACAAAAGAAGCAAATTAGAAAAAAGCGAATAAAAAGGGAGGAAACTTATGACAGAAGAATTAAAAAGCCAGATATTACAATTAGGAATTTTGAAAGACAATATATTGTTTGACGAGCCTATGTCAAAGCATACAACCTTTAAAGTTGGTGGTCCTGCTGAATGTTATATAAAAATCGATGATATACAAGATTTAAGACATATATTAAAATTTGCAAAACAAAATGATATACCAATTACGATATTAGGAAATGGTAGTAATGTATTGGTATTAGATGGAGGAATAAAAGGAATTGTTTTAAACATCAGATTCAATAAAATAGAAATGATGAATTTGGATAACAAGATTTTTGCAAATGTGGGAGCAGGTGTTAAAATTTCTGTTTTTGGACATTTGCTTTTGAAAAATGCCATAACTGGATTTGAAGAATTATCAGGAATACCAGGAACTATTGGTGGAGCAGTTAAAATGAATGCTGGAGCACATGGTAAGGAATTTAAAGACATTGTTAGTACAGTTACTTGTATGGATTATGATGGTAATATTCATCAACTCGAGAATGAAGACATGCATTTTGAATATAGAAGAAGTATGTTAAAAGATAAGCCATATATTGTATTAGAAGTGCATATGGAATTTCAAAAAGGAGAAGAAAAAGACATCAAGGAAAAAATGGAGGAATATGCAAACTACAGGAAGGAAAAACAACCAATTGAATATCCAAGTGCAGGTAGTACTTTTAAAAGAGGAACAGATTTTATAACAGCAAAATTAATTGATGAAGCAGGCTTGAAAGGATATAGCATTGGAGGAGCAGAAGTTTCTAGTAAGCATGCGGGATTTATTATAAACAAAGGAGATGCAACCGCAAAAGATATATTAGAATTAATTGAATATGTAAAACACGAAGTAGAAGAAAAATTTGATAAGAAGATAGAATTAGAGATTGAAATTATGGGAGAGAATTAAAATGAACGGTTTTATGCATTGGTTTAAATCAAGTACAAAAATGAAGAGATGGATATTCTTAATTTTAATAGGAATCATATTATGTTGTTATGGAATAGCCGAAATATTGATTATGAAAGAGATATCTTTTCAAGAAGTAGGAAAAGTAGTTGCCATATTTGTTGTAGGATTTGTCGCAATTGTTGTAGGATTAGTATATATCAATAAAAGGACACTAGAGGTATTAATTGAATCAACAGATGAGAGAATGGAAAACAAAAAGAATGTGAATATTAATTCACTAATCTTTAATAAGACAGTATATGATAAAGGACCAAATATTGTCGTAATCGGAGGAGGAACAGGATTAAACACCGTTCTTTCAGGATTAAAAAATTATACAAGCAATTTAACAGCTATTGTAACTGTATCAGATTATGGAGAAGCTATTACAAACTCTAGAAAAGAATTACAAACATTGCCATTAAATGATATAAAAGACAGTATTGTAGCATTATCAAAAAAAGATGAACAAGTAGAAAAATTATTAAATCATGAATTCCAAAGTGGAAGATTAAGAGGACTAGATTTTTCAGATATATATTTTCTTGCAATGAAAGAAATCAATGGAAATTTTGAAGACTCTATTATAAAGAGTAATGAAGTTATCAATATGGTAGGAAAAGTTATTCCAGTTACATTAGACGAAATGAAAATTGTTGCAGAATTAGCAAATGGATATATTGTAGAAGAAAAATCAAGAATACCAGAAGTAGTTTCTGAAAAATTAACAAAAATCAATAGAATTATGATTAATCCATCAAATTGTAAACCAGCACCAGGAGTTGTAGAGGCAATAAAAGCAGCAGACTGTATCATTATAGGACCAGGAAGTTTATATACAAATGTTATACCAAATCTTTTGGTTAATGGAGTCAATAAAGCCATCAAAGAAAGTACAGCCATAAAAGTATATATTAGTAATATTATGACAGAACCAGGACAAACAGATAATTATAGTGTGGCAGATCATATCAATGCTATATTAGAACATTGTGGTCAAGGAATTTTTGACTATTGTATTTATGATACGGGAGAAGTTATACCAGAATTTATAAAAAAATATAATTTGGAAGGACAAGATATTGTAGAGCAAGATGTGGACAAAGTAAAAGGTATTAAATTTTTACAAAGAAATTTATCAATGATTGATGGGGATTTTGTTAGACATGATCCAAATCTAGTTGCAGCTTCTATTATTGAACTGATTTGCGATGATTTAAAATATCAAGATAAACAAAATGATCCTCAATATTTAATGCTAAATACAAAATTACAGGAAGAAAAACGAATTAATAAAAAGAAAAAAGCAATGGCGAGAAAAAATAAAAATGGTAAAAAGCCACATGAAAAACATGTAAGAGGAAAAAGTAAATTTAGCAATAAGTATAGTGAGAGAATTGCTTCTATAAGAGAAGCAGATAAAAAAGCAATAATAAAAACAGAAAAAGAAAATATGAAAAGAAAAGCAAGTAAGATGTATGACAAAAATGATGGAGAATCAGTTAAAACTACAAAACAAAAAAGTGCAAAAGGAAGAGGCAGAAGAATGAAAACAAAAGCCGAATTAAGAGAAGAAATGATGAAAACATTAAATGAAAGTGATTATAAGAAAGGCGCGCGTTAGCGAAAGCATAGCTTTCGACGCACAGATGTGAAAAATAAAAAATACGGAGGATATTATGAGATTTACAAAGGAAAGTTTAAATTTAGAGACAGGAATTACAAAAGAATGGGTAATTACAAATGGAATTGGAGGATTTGCATCTTCTACGATTATTGGAGCAAATACAAGAAAATATCATGGATTGTTAATAGCACCATTAAATCCGCCAGCAAATCGACATGTGATTTTATCAAAATTAGATGAAGCTATTGAGGTAAGAGGAAAAAAATATGATTTATATACCAATATATGTGAATCATATATTTCTCATGGATATAAATATCAAGAAGAATTTGAAAAAGACTATTATCCTACTTTTAAATATAAAGTACAAGGAATAGAAATCGAAAAAAGTATTTGTATGGAATATAATGAAAATACAGTCGGTGTATATTATAAAATCAAAAATGGAAGATATAAAGCAAAATTAACATTAGCTCCAATTATGAATTTTAGAGATTTCCATACGATGAATACAGGACATCATTTTAATATAAAACAACAAGTTAATGGTACAAAAATAAAAGTCATTATAGATGAAAAATCACAAACACCGATATATATGAATTTATCAGAAGGTACCTATATTCCTCATGAAAATGATAATTTTGAGCATATGTTCTATATTGAAGAAGAAAAAAGAGGATTTTATCCAGAAGAAAATCATGCTGTTCCTGGTGTTTATGAAGTGGAAATCAAAGCAAGTGAAGAAAAAGAAATTTCTTTTATATGTTCTTTAGAAGAAAATATTGAAGAAAAAGATGCAAAAGAATTATTAGACAAAGAGATTTATCGAATTGATACAGAAATCAAACGAACAGGGCTTATCTCAGAAGAAGAAAATAAGACGAAAAAAGAATTGAATCAAGATGAATTAATAAAAACATATATAAAAGCAATAGACAATTTTATTGTATATAGACCAAAGTTTGGATTGCATACCATTATTGCTGGATATCCATGGTTTTTAGATTGGGGAAGAGATTCTTTAATAGCCTTTGAAGGTTTATTGTTGGTTACCAAAAGATATGATATTGCAAGAGAAGTCTTATTAACAATGATAAAAGATGTAAAATATGGATTGGTACCAAATGGCTATTCAGGATATGATAGTAGACCATTATATAATAGTGTAGATGCTTCATTATTACTATTTGAGCAGGTTGAAAAATATTTAGAATATACAAAGGATTATAAATTTGTAAAAGAAAAGATATATGCAAAATTAGAAGATATTATAAAAAATTATGTAGAAGGTAATAATGTTGATGGAAATAATATCTATTTAGATAATGATGGATTAATGGTTTCAGGTACAGATGAAACACAAAATACTTGGATGGATGCAAAAATAGGAGATATGGCTGTGACGCCAAGAAATGGAAAAGCAGTTGAAATTAACGCCATGTGGTATAATGCCAATATGATTATGGCAAATTTAACTTTGAGATTTGGAGATTTGTTACAAATAAAAAAATATAAAGATTTAGCAAAAAAATGTAAAAAAGCATTTGAAGAGAAATTCTATAATCCAAAAACAAAATGTCTTTATGATGTATTAGGAGATAGTAAAATAAGACCAAATCAATTATTTGCTTTGAGTTTGACATATCCTGTAATAGATGCAGACTCAGAAATGGCGAAAAATATCATCAATGTTGTAGAAAAGAAACTATTAAATTCTTATGGATTAAAGACATTGGCAAAAGGTGAAGAAAACTATGTAGAAGTCTATGAAGGAGACAGTTTTAAAAGAGATAGTAGTTATCACCAAGGAATTACATGGGTATGGCTACTAGGGTTATATTATAATGCGCTTGTAAATATGAAAGAAAAAGCAAAAAATGAAGAAAAAGAAGCATTGGAGATTAAGATAGAAAAATTTGTAGATAAAACCAATAAAACCTTTAAGAAGGAAATCAACGAAAATGGATGTATTGGAAGTATATCAGAAATGTATGATTCAGTAAAACCACAATTACCCAAAGGAGCAGTTGCACAAGCTTGGAGTGTAGCAGAAATCTTTAGAATTATTATGAGTAAATGAGATGATGATGACAAATCATTTTTAGATGGTAAAGATTTTTTAGGAGATACAAATGAATAATGAAATAATTGTCAAACAAAGAAAAAAATTAAATATCTTTCAAAAAGCAAGATTAAAATTTCAAGAAAATAGGAAGCAAATATCATTTGAAGAGTATACAAAATTGCCAGAATATATAAAGGAAAATCCTATCATTATTAGGACATTGTTTAGGACTAATGATTTAACAGAGGATCAAATTATACAAATACCAGAATATCAATTAGAAACTGCAATTGGTATAAAAAATTTAGCTCATAAATTTTCAGTGCCTAAAAAAGCAGAATTTATAGAAAAAGGATATTTGAATATAAAAAATAGTAGTGAAGAAGAAAAAAATAGTCTTTTAGATTTTATGGTTATTCAAAATAAACAATATGCATTTGTAAGGTATATCAGCGGAGATAGGACAGATGAAATTAACTGCTTGAGACTTTTTAAAGAAAAGGGACAATTGGAAGAAGTTCTACCTAATGTAATAGATTATTTTTCTGAAACAGTTAAAGATATAATAGAAAAAAGACCAAATTTATTAAGAAATCTTTCACCAGAGAAACAAGAAAACTGTATACAGAAAAAACCAAATTTATTAGCATATGCAAAACCAGAAATTCAACTACAATATATAGAGAAAGATATAAGGTGTTTAAAAAATGCAAGTAATGACGTAAAAAAAATGTTGATAGAAAGAAATCCAGATATGATAACAAACCTAGATTTTGAATTACAATTGGAAATGGTATCAGCAAAGCCAAGTTTGATGAAAAAATTACCTTTTGAAACTCAAAAAAATATATATAAGCTTTTTGGCAAGAGTAGTCAAGATACTGAAAGAGATAGTAATATTATAATTAATTTACTTAAAGATGATATGAATAATACAAAATATTTAGATTTTATAGAAAATCATTATGTAGATGATATCAATCTATGCTATTATAAATTATTTGATGGAATAGAAGAGTGGAACAATGATAAACTCATAGACACAATTTTACATAGTAAAATGATGAGTGCCATTGGGTGCATTGATGAAATGGCAAGTTTACGTACTGGACGTCTTCAGATAACTGACGGAAAAGTACGATATAATAAAGAGCAAATTAGAATTATACAAAAATTGAGTCAAGAACAAATATCTGAATTAATCAATATCGATAGTAATTATTCTTTAGCATTTTTTTTAGATAAAGAAAATGGGAGAGAAGAGTGTAAGCAATTATTTTCATATATGTATGGAGAAGATAAGTTACAAGAATATGAAAAAAGTATAGATATTATTTTTGACAAGGAAATAGAAGAAAAGAAAAAAAACGTGAGTCGAAACAATGGAGTGGAACCAATTGAAGAAAGAAAATTACCATTGGAAGAATTAAAAGTAATTTTTAACAAAACAATCATTGAAAAAAATTCTGCACTTTCAATAGAAGAATATCTACAAAATGGAAATGCTGATAAAGAACTTTTTAGGAAAATTATACAAAAAGCATATGGAGAAAAAGCATATGAAATTTTAAAATCTAGACCAGAATTAGATGCACATAATATAAATTCATTAGAAATATTTAGTGATAATATATTAGGTGAATATGGAGAAGCTTTTGTACATGATTGTATTAGTTATAATTTAGTAGATTTTTCAGAATTTTTAGATGTAACAAAAAATCCTCAAAAACAAGAATTGTTTCATACATATTATGCAGTACTTACAAAAGTATATGGGGAAAATGTTGAGACAATGCAAAAAGCAATAAGTGAATATAGTTATATAGAAGAACTATTGGAAAATGCAAGAAATGTTGAATTAACAGATAAGCAATATACAAATTTAATTTCTGTAATGTGTTCTAACAGAAATCCATATGATATAAAGACACTTGTTGAATTACAAAATTATCATGAAATTGCAAATCAAGAATTAGAACAACAAATGAGAGGCTGTCAAGACATTGAAGATTTAAAAGAATTAATCAGTACTAGTTTTTTGGGAATGCATTATGGATATGAAACTGAATATGGAGATTCAGTAGAATATTTAAATCTAATATATGATTTACAAAAAGAATCTAAAACTGTTTATACAAATGATGAAAAGAAAATGTTAGAAGTTTTAAGTTTTCTACATAATGAAAAAAATACATTTAAAGTACAAGAATTTGCACATTTTTTAATGCAACAAGAAGGAATAAGAAACCCAATTGCTTTACAAACAGCTATTAATAAAACGAAAGAAGAACAAACAAATGTTTTAAATCAGAATTTGTTGGGAATAGACAGATTAGAAGATATTATTGAAAAAGAAAAAGATGAGGAAGACCCATTGGCTTATAAAGAAGAAATAGATGGAGTTGAAGTATATCATCTCAATGGAATTGATTATACAGTATTACAGCATAATCCATTTTTTGGAATAAAAGAATCAGAAAAAGCAAGTGCAAGAAACAGATGGATAGATTATGAAGGACAACAAGGAACCACTAATATATGTTGTGCTGTGGAGAATAGTAATTTTAAAAGTAGAGATATAAATGGATTCTTATTTACGAAAATGGATAACAATATGATAGTTGGAATAGGAAAAAAAGATATGCAAACCAGTCATCAACCTAAATTAGTGAGAAATTCATCACTGGTATCACACTGCAATGTTGAGGATATTTCAAAGATGGTAGAACAAAATAATGTTTATTATGAAACCTCATTTAATAGAAGATATAAAGATCATCGTAAAGTAAATAATCAAAATAGAGGTGGGAGATTATTGCCAGATGCATATGGAATTGATAACATTTCACTATTAACAGATGATATTAAAGAATTTTGTAGAAAATATAAAATACCAGTATATTGTTTGCATGATGAAAAATACATAGAGAAGGAGCAGCAAAATCAAAAAGAAGAAGGAAGATAAGCAATGGATAAAAGAATATTATTAGAAAAGATAGAAGAAAATAAAACTTTACAAGTTGAGAAATATTATCAATGCATGCAACAAGTTATCAGAAATGATCCATATTATTATGCAAATAAGAAATATGTAAAGTTAAAAAATGAAAATTAATGACAATGGAGAGGCGGTTTGAATCAGATGAAGATATCTGACTCAAACTGTCTCTTAAAAAATTATGCTTGAATTTAAAAAAATTTATGATATAATGTGAACAGAAATTCGAAAGAAAAAGTGCTTGAAGAAAGGAAAGAGAAAACATGAGAATATTAGGAATTGACCCTGGATTTGCAATCACAGGATATAGTATTATAGATTACATTGGAAATAAATTTCATTTAGAAACTTCTGGAGCAATATTAACAGAAGCACATACATCATTTCCGTTAAGATTAGAAAAAATTAATAAAGATTTAGATGATATTATCAAAACATATAAACCAGATGCTATGGCAATAGAAGAGTTGTTTTTTAATAACAATGCGAAAACAGCAATTAATGTAGCACAGGCAAGAGGTGTTATCTTGGTAACGGCAAGACAAAATAATCTAAATATATATGAGTATACACCACTTCAAGTAAAACAAGCAGTTACAGGTTATGGAAGAGCTGATAAAATACAAGTACAAAGAATGGTAAAAATGATTTTAAATGAGGAAAAATTACCAAAATTGGATGATGTTACAGATAGTATGGCAATGGCAATCTGTCATGCACATTCATCTAAATTTGCACAAAGGTTATAAGAAAAGCGTGCATTAACGAAATCAGAGATTTTGTTGCACAGATGTGAAGACTGCTTCGCAGTACTTCACGAATATAAGAAGCTTAACCTTTTTGTATACGAAAAAATCCATACAGGGTCAAGATAAAAGCAGATTTTTTTCTATACAATAAGAAAAGCATGCATTAACGAAATCAGAATCGTGGAGGTATTATGGTAAAGATAGAAGAATTAGAAAAAGAGCTAAACCAAGGAATTTTAAAAAATATCTATTTCTTATATGGTGAAGAACTTTTTTTATTGGAAAATGCACTAAAAAAAATAAAGCATTTATTTGGAGAATGTATAAAAGGAATTAACTATATACCGATTGATGATACCAATATTAGTGGAATTATTTCTGACATAGAAACACCAGCATTTGGATATGAAAAAAAATTAATTATTGTGAGAAATTCTGGGATACTAAAAAAAGAAGGAAAACGAAAAAATGCAGAACTTGGAAAAATAAGAGATAGATTAGCAGAGTATCTAGAAGCAAACAGTAAATTAATAGCAGAAAGTGTAGTTTTGGTATTTGTTGAAGAAGACGTAGATAACAAAACAAAATTATATAAAATGATTGATAAGTTAGGTGTAGTTTGTAACTTTGAATATCAAAAACCAATTCAAATCGAAAAAAGAATGAAAGCTATTTGTAACGGATATAAAGTAAATATATCAGATGCTAATTTGAGGTATTTTATAGAATGCTGTGGTACCAATATGCAAGAATTGATTAATGAAATAAGGAAATTAATTGAATATGCAGGAGAAAATGGAACCATTCAAAAAGAAGATATTGATAGTTTATGTATTAAAAAATTAGAAAGTGTGATATTTGATTTAACAGATAGTTTAGGAAAAAAAGAAACAGATAAAGCCTTACAAGTTTTGAAAAATCTATTATATGCTAAAGAACCAATACAAAAAATATTAATTACATTGTATAATCATTTTAAAAAGCTATATCTTACCAAAATCGCTGTAAAATATAATAAAGATATCATAACAACTTTAAATTTAAAACCAAATCAAACATTTTTGGTCAATAAATATAAAACACAAGCAAGATATTTTGAAGAAAAAGATTTAAAGGCAATTTTACAAAAATTAAGAGATTTAGATTATCATTATAAAATAGGATTGATAGATTTACAAATTGGTTTAGAATCAATTCTTTGTCGATATTGTTCTTAGAAAAATGTATAATAAATCCCAATATTGCTAAAAATAAGGATAAGAATTTTTAGCAAAGGTGATTTGAAGATGAGATTGAAAAAAAGTAAAAAGAAAATATTTGTTGCATCCATAATGATTGTATTGATGATGTGTAGCATTGCATATATATTTTTTAGAAATAGTGAAGTAGAAGCTTTATCAAAATATGGTTCAAGAGGGAATGAGGTTACACAAATTCAAACCAAATTAAAACGATGGGGATATTATAATGGAAATATAGATGGAATATATGGTAGTCAAACACAAGAAGCAGTTCGATATTTTCAAAGAAAAAATGGTTTAACAGTTGATGGGATTGCTGGACCGAAAACATTAGCAGCAATGGGGATTACAAGTTCATCATCAAGTTCATCATCATCTTCTAGTAATAGCAGTAATGTCAATTTGTTAGCAAGATTAATATATGGAGAAGCAAGAGGAGAACCATATACAGGACAAGTGGCAGTTGGAGCAGTTGTCATGAATCGAGTGAAAAGTAGCTCATTTCCAAATACTATTTCAGGAGTTATATACCAATCAGGTGCATTTGATGCAGTTAGTGATGGGCAAATCAATTTAACACCAGATGCAACTGCAAAAAAAGCAGCACAAGATGCAATTAATGGATGGGATCCGAGTTATGGAGCTATCTATTATTTCAACCCATCAACAGCAACAAACAAGTGGATATGGTCAAGACCAATGACAGTAACCATTGGAAGACATAGATTTTGTAAATAAAAATTTCTCATATAAAAAGAACAGGACGGCAATACTCTTTTAGAGTACGCTGTCCTTTTCTGTGTGGTCATGCAACTATAGATATTCTTTCATATGTGGATTTAGCATTGGAGTCAAGCCAGAATCTCTGATAAAATTTTTCAGAAAACGAAGCAGATGTGTTTCATCTATTTCGTTCTTTTCTCTGACAACTACATAATTAAAAATGCCAGATTTAAAAACCCCAAAGTATCCAATAACTGTTTTTTCTCCTGTCAAAATACGGTAGACATCATAGTCCTCGCGTAATGAAATCATAGGAAAAGAAAGCAGTTTAAAATGTTGCTTTGTTTGATGAGGTTCAGAATCGGAAACAGGAATTCCTATGGGCTGTTTAAGCTCAATAGTTTTCCTTACAACTTTTGTTTTTGTGTTCTTTTTCCGTTTTTTCTTTTTACCCATAATATACCACCCTCCTGTAGTTTTATATAAAGAAAGTATATAAATAAAATCATATAAAGTCAATAAAAATATAAAAAGGATTTGAATACAAATAAACAGTATGTTAGAATGAAGAAAGAAAAATGTATACCTTGAGAAGGGAATGAGATTCACATGATAGATCTAGAAAAAGATGTAAAATATATAAAAGGTGTAGGACCTAATAGAGTAAAACTATTAAATAAATTAGGAATATTTACATTAAAAGATTTAATTACATATTATCCAAGAACTTATGAAGATAGAAGTAAACCAAAAAATATTGCAGAATGTATAGATGGTGAAGAAGTATTAATTGAAGCATATGCTAGTGGTAGAGTAAGTGATGTAAGACTAAGAGGAAAGAGTATGCAAAAATTAGTAATCAGAGATGAAACAGGTGTCGCAACAGCAGTTTGGTTTAATCAAAGTTATTTAAAAAATAAATTTGAACAAGGAAAGAAATACACATTTTATGGAAAAGTGAATAATACTTTTGGAAGAATTACCATAAATTCACCTGTTTTTGATGAAGAAGGAAAATCATCAAATACTGGAAAAATTATTCCCATATATCCACTAACATTTAGTTTATCACAAAATACGATTAGAAGGATTATGGAAAATGCAATAAAAGAAGTAGAAGGAAATTTGGAAGAAACTTTACCAGATTATATTTTAAAAGAACATAAATTAGAGGGGATTAATGAAGCAACAAAAAGTATTCATTTTCCACAAGAATTTAAAGATTTCAATATTGCAAGAAATCGATTAGCTTTTGAAGAATTATTAACCATGCAATTAGCTTTATTAGAATTAAAAAATAGTTACATCAATGAAGAAAAAGGAATTCAGTTTAGTAAAGATGTTCATATGTCAGATATCATTAACAAATTACCATTTCGCTTGACTAATGCCCAAAGACGAGTCCTAGAAGAAATTGATAATAATATGGAATCTGAAAAACCAATGAATCGATTATTACAAGGAGATGTTGGTTCAGGAAAAACCGTTATTGCCATGTGTGCAGCATATAAAGCAGTAAAATGTGGTTATCAAGCAGCCATTATGGCACCAACAGCCATTCTTGCAACACAACATTTAGAAAACTTTAAAAAGACATTTGATGAATTAGATATTAAATGTGAGTTATTAATTTCAGCAATGACCAAAAAGAAAAAAACAGAACTACTAGAAAGATTAAAAAATGGAGAAATAGATATTTTAATTGGAACACATGCATTATTACAAGAAAATGTAGAATTTAAAAATTTAGGACTAGTCGTAACAGATGAACAACATCGTTTTGGTGTAAAACAAAGAACAACCATTGTTGAAAAAGGGCAAAATCCAGATGTATTGGTTATGACAGCAACACCAATTCCTAGAACACTAGCTTTAATATTATATGGAGACTTAGACATCTCTATTATTGATGAATTACCACCAAACAGGAAAAAGATTGATACATTTGCAGTAACCAAAGGAATGGAAGACAGAATTAATAACTTTATAAAAGTACAATTAAAAGAAGGTAGACAAGCATATATTGTATGTCCATTGGTAGAAGAAAATGAAGAATTAGATTTAAAATCAGTAGAAAAATTATATGAAAAATGTAAAACAGAAATCTTTCAAGAATATAGAGTAGAATACATACATGGAAAAATGAAGGCAAAAGATAAAGATGACATTATGATGAAATTTAAAAATAAAGAGATTGACATATTAATTTCCACAACCGTTATTGAAGTTGGTGTAGATGTACCAAATGCCAATATTATGGTTATAGAAGATGCTCAAAGATTTGGTTTAGCACAATTACACCAATTAAGAGGAAGAGTAGGAAGAGGAGAATATAAATCATATTGTATTCTAAAATATGAAGGCAAAGGTGAAACTGTTAGAAAAAGAATGAAAGTTATGTGTGATACCAATGATGGATTTATTATTTCAGAAAAAGACTTAGAATTAAGAGGCTCAGGAGATTTCTTTGGAACGATGCAACATGGACTTCCAGAATTTAAAATTGCCAATCTATTTGAAGATATGAATATATTAAAAGTGGCACAAGAGGCAGCTATTAAAATTATTGATAAAGATCCAAAATTAGAAAAAGAAGAAAATGTAAGATTGAAAAGATTAATTAGAGATAAATTTACAAAGAGAATAGAGATATAATATTTGAAGAATTATGTAAATTGTGATATAATACGGTTATGTCTTATGACATGTGTAACTACTAACAGGAATTTATTTCCTTGTTTTAAACAAAAGAAAAGGAGGGCACATATTATGTGCAAAAAAAATTTTTTGATGGAGATGAAACAAAGAAGAGGCTATGCAGAAATGCGATTACTTCTTCGGAGAACGAATGTAAACTTCTCCTGTATAGGAGAACAGCTTCTAGAAGTAGCCATTATGAGCTACTTGGAAAATCCAGCTCTCACGGAAAATGAGCTCATGCAGATTGCGGAGGAAAATTCTCCAATGCAGATTCCGAATGGAGTGCCAGTGTATGGACTAATGGCGGACTCTATTCAGAGCGTCTATACTCGCAAGAGTAAAAAGCTTGATAAAGAAGGAGCCGTTATGTTTTACATTTCGAGTATTGCAAATGAAATTCGAATTAATGCAATACTTGAAATAAAGGAGGCCGAAAAAGGCATAACTGCAACGCCAGAGGAAACAGATTTAATGACTGCGGTATGCAAGCGACGTATGCTCAAGCCCAAGGACACTTTTAAAGAAGTCTTAAATCATACAGCAGGTAGAAACGGGTATGATGACGTTGATCTTATGATTGGAAAACTGGCCAGATATCTGAAATTTGACGGAAAAATAACAATCAAAACAGCTATTAATAAAATTTCAGACTTTGTAAACGAAATCTTAGCGGAAAAAAATGATCTAGTTTTCTGAGCTGAGATTGGTTTCATTTCTAGGTGAGGAAGGTGTTGAAAGGCACCTTCTTCTTTGCTACATATAATAGAAATAAATTTAGTAGTATAAAGCAAAATAAAAATGTAAAAAAATGTAAATATGATATATAATAAAAATGCAACTTTGTAAAAAATAAAGATAAATAATTGTAAAATACTGTAAAATAAAAAAATATTGAAGCAGAAAACTTTAGAAACAATGAAAACTAAGGAGGAAAAAACATGACAAAAGAGGCAAAATTAATAGCATTAAGAGAGGAAAGTGAAGCACGGTCAGTTGTATCACAGTTAGGTTTACGTAGAGACTTAAGAGGAACTTATATTATTCAAGAATTTGTACTCGGCAAAAAGAAAACAGAAAATTTAAATGATACGGAAATTGAAGCCGTATTATATTCTTGGCAGGCAAGATATTATGTGCCGAGGGCATTAATTAATTCAGAGGAAAGCTTGCAAATAAAAGTTGATAATATCAATTTAGATAAAGAAAATGATGAGAAAGAATCTGAATACAAAAGAAGAAAAGTAAAACATATAGAAAGATACGTGAAAACAATCCGAGGTTAAAATTAGCAGGTCATGGAATAGGCATTAAGGTTATCTTAATGCCTATTGACTTTTTATAAAAAACATATTAATATATATCTATACAATAAAAAAGGATGTTGATATATATGTTTCAACTAATTATAAAATTAATTGGTTTACTTTTTGTTTTAGTAGGGGTTATTCTAATATATGATGCAAGAATTATTACAAAAAGATTTTTTGGGTTTGGAGACCAAAATGAAGGTTCAAATGGATTGAAAATGATAGGATTTATATTAGCAATAGTAGGTGGTTTGATAATCTATTTTTCTATGTAAAATTTATAAAAACTATTGACAATAAAAATAGATTTGTGCTAATATATTTATTGTTAGTTTATATATGCGGATGTGGCGGAACTGGTAGACGCGCTGGTCTTAGGAACCAGTGCCAACGGCGTGGGGGTTCGAGTCCCTTCATCCGCACCAATGACGTTTCTGTTCGAACTAACAGAACAGATAGTTACAAAAATCAATCAGTAAATCTGGTTGATTTTTTTCTGGCTCAACGTCAATAACACTATGTTAATTTAATAAATTGGACAACATTATCATATGGAAGCCATAATACATACAAATCACAACAACCAAGTAGTTCGGTGATAGATACAGAAAATGAATCTGAAGTAATAGAACCAATAAAATCTACAGAAAAACAGAGCAGACATCTCATAGTGACAGTCTACTCTGTTTTTTTAGTGGATGTGCAGTTTAATAGTTTAGTGGGCGGCGACTTGATTTCTCACATATTCGATAGAGACCAAGTCAGCTCCTAATGTACTGAGGAATGGATCTTCAAACTTGATGATATCAAGCCGAATCATCTCACTCTCCAGCTCCTGCCAAGATTCCAAGGTAAACCGATTCTGAATATACAGTTTTTCTGAATCTTTTGCAGATAAAGTTCCCTCGCTACCATTTGAATACACAACTTTCATAAATAAAACCTCCTTGAATTTTCTTGGAGGGCTTACCCTCCAAGTTACTTTTTGGGTATGCACTTTAAATACATACATTAATTTATCAAATTTACATAATATAGTCAAGCGAAATAAAAAATAATTGAAAAAATGTATGTTCTTGATATAGTTTGAACATCATAATAATTTTATAAAGAAATAATGCCTAGATGGAAAATTTAGATTATGAAAATATTCTTCAAGATGCTCAAAAAATAGACATGATATTTATATACAAGGTAAAAAAGTTGTAGTGAAGAAGGAATTGACATCAATCAAGTGACAGCAGTTGTGTCAAACACAACATTTAAGATGGTGGATATAGTGTACCAGAAGAAGGAAATAAAATAACAAATTATCATCAGACCTTTAATTTAACCCAATATGATGCAACTAACGAAATAACAGTGCATATTTTTACAAATAAAGGAGAAGAAATTACACTTGTGTTGGAAAAAATGTGTTTGAAATGCTAAAAAAGATGACAAAATCCTAATTATTTGTTAAAATAATATATAACAATTGAGTAGGAGGTTTATGTTATGAGAAATAAAAAAGGCGGAAGAAAGCGGAAAAGACATATGAGATGGGTAGAAATTCAGCCTGGTAAATGGGAACATGTAGACATGAATGACAAGAAGTTGAGACATGAAATGGGAACTATAAACCAAAGGAAAAAATCATAACGAAATGGATAAGGGGATTGCGATGCAGTTATAGCAGGACAATCTCCTGTCTTTTTGCAATTTTATGCGAAGTGTAGTATAATAATAATAGCATAACCAAAAGGTTTTGCGTAGAAACTATTAGCAACCTCCCAATTGGGAGAAAGGAGAAACAAGATGAAAATAATAAACTATCAAGAAAATCTGGGAGAAGAAAGCAAGGAAAGAGAAAGACTCTTTAAGTTCTATAATGGACTTAAAACAACCCAGGAGAAATGTCAATGGGGCGCCAAAGACTGTGAGAAGTGTGAGGATAAAACATGTAAAATGCGGCCGTATTTGTTAAAATGCTCATACTGACAAATATGGGGAAGGACATTTTCTGGAAAGAAATTTCTGGAGAATGTCTTTCTCTGTTATGAAATACTTGTAACTTTATACAAAATATTGTAAAATAATAGAGATAGAAGTTGAAAGTAGGAGTTGAAAACTTGCAAAAGTAGGAGGAAAAGATATGGAGATTGGATTTTATGCGGGGAGTTTTGACCCATTTACCAATGGACATTTACATGTCGTAACAAAATCAGCCAAGCTATTTGACAAAGTCATCATAGGAATTGGTGTGAATCCAGATAAGAAAAGAAGATACGATAAAGAAATTATGAAAAATGCAATAGAAAAAATCCTTGTAAATAGAAATCTTACAAATGTATCCGTGGTTTGTTATGATAACCTTTCTGTTGATGCGGCATTAGAACATAATGCAACACTTTTAGTAAGAGGGGTTAGAAATGGTATGGATTATCAATACGAAGAAACCCTAGCATCTATTAATGAAGAAATTTCAGGATTAGATACAATGTATATTAGAGCAGGAAGTTTAGGAAATATTAGCTCAAGTATGGTAATGGAATTATTACAATACGGGAAAGATGTTTCAAAATATTTACCAGAAGAGGTAATGGAGATCATTAAAGATAAGTATAATCCCATTTGTTAGAAGAGATTATGGAAGCGGTTCATATATGAATCTATATTATGGACAATCATTTATTTAGAGCTTATATTTTAGGAATGGTTTTTATATCACTCGTTGTAGTTGTAATAGTAAGCATTATACATATTTTTTAAAAACATATTTCATTTTGAGAGTAAAAAACAGATATAAGATTTTCTTATACCTGTTTTTTATGCATTTTCTTTCATTATTTGGTTATATACTACTTCAACAAAAGCATCCATACTTTTATTTGTATAGTCATTATCAAAAGTAAAATCAAATGATAATTTAGAATAATTTAAAGTAGCAGATTCTCTTTTTTCAAGATATTCCTCAGAAATATGATCTCTTGCCAATATTCTTTCTTTTCTTACTGTGTCATCAGAAATAACTAATATTTTGATGTCACACATATCCCAGAATTTGACCTTAGGAAGCAAAACCCAATCAAAAACAAAACATTGTTGCTTTTGCAACAAAATCCTATCTAGTTCTTGTTCCATATATTCCCATGTAATATCTGTTAAAATTTGCATTTTATCTGTATCACTAAATACAATATTACCTAATTTTTTTCTATCAATATTTCCATTTTCATTTAATAGCTCATTACCAAATACATTACAAAGTTTTTTAGCAATAATAGGATCTGAAGTGGCTTGGTGTCCGATTTTATCAATGTCAACATATTGCCCAGCTAATTTTTGAGCCAGTGTTGTTGCGATGGTAGATTTTCCAGTTCCTGTTTTACCAGTAATTCCAATCAATTTCATATTGAAATCCTCCTTAAATATTTAGAAAAATTATATCATCTCAAATAGAAAAATGCAATAAATGAAAGAAATGAAAAGAAAAGAGCAAAGAATTATCAAATTTTCGCTAAAAACCTTGTAAAAAGTTAAAAAATATAGTATTATATTAGGGTAGAATATGAAAGGAGAAAACCAATGGAAAAAAGTTTTAGTGAAAGTTATAAAGAAGCGGGCGTAGATGTAACAGCAGGATATAAAGCAGTAGAACTAATGAAGAAAAGTGTGCAAGAAACATATACAAAAGGAGTTATGTCAGACCTTGGAGGATTTGGGGGTCTTTTTAAGTTAGATATAAGTGAAATGAAGGAGCCTATTTTAGTGTCAGGAACAGATGGTGTGGGAACGAAACTAAAATTGGCTTTTTTGCTTGATAAACATGATACCATAGGACAAGATTGTGTAGCAATGTGTGTAAATGACATTGTTTGCTGTGGTGCAAAACCATTATTCTTTTTAGACTACATATCATTATGGAAAAACATTCCAGAAATGGTAGCAAGTATTGTAAAAGGTGTAGCAGATGGCTGTAAAAAAGCAGGCTGTGCATTAGTTGGAGGAGAAACAGCAGAAATGCCAGGACTATATTCTGATAATGAATATGATTTAGCAGGATTTAGTGTAGGTGTTGTAGATAAATCAAAAATTATCAATCCAGATAACATACAAGAAGGAGATGTAGTTATTGGACTAACATCTTCAGGAGTTCATTCAAATGGATTTTCTTTAGTTAGAAAAATATTTAACGTTAATGAAGAAAATTTAAGAGAATATAGAGAAGAATTAGGAATGACATTAGGAGAAGCATTGCTTACACCAACAAAAATTTATGTAAAACCAGTTTTAAAATTAATAGATGAAGTAAATGTAAAAGGAATTTCTCATATAACAGGTGGAGGATTTTATGAAAATATGCCAAGAATGCTAAATGACAATGTTTCATTAGAAATTCAAAAAGATACATATCCAGTACCAGAAATCTTTAAATTAATCCAAAAAGAAGGAAACATTCCAGAAAGAGATATGTATAATACCTTTAATATGGGAATTGGTATGGCAATCATTGTTCCAGAAAGCAATAAAGAAAAAGCATTAAAAGTATTAGAACAAGAAGGCGAAAAAGCGTATGTGATTGGAAAGGTGGTTAAAGGAAACAAGGAAATAAAAGTGATATAAAATAAGTAAAATTGAATATGTTATTTAAATGTGATATAATATCTATCGAGCAACTTTATAAACTTATGCAATGGCTGTATGCCAAGGAGGAAACATAATGAACTATTACACAAAACTAAAGGACGAAGAAAAAATTGTAATCCTTATTGACAAAGGATTTACAAAAGAACAATTCCAAGAAGGTGGCTCTTTGAGAAATGACATTGGCCGAATAGGTCAAGAAGACATGGAAAAAGGCGAGGTTCATTGTGCCGGAGAAAGATTTACAATTAAAGTAAAAGGAAGAGGGATAGTAAGTGTAGAACCCAGAGGGAAAGTGCGAAGATGTTATAATGGAGAGAAAGTAATGTTTCTTTCCAGTGGTAATTTTATAATAGTATCTACAATATTTTCGCAAATTCGAAAAACAGTTAGAAAAAAACTTATTAGATGGGGGATAATATAGTCTCTCAGTAAATCTTTCTAAAAACAGGTAGATATTATATAGGCAGTTATTGTCAAATAATATCTGCCTGTTTTCTCGTTTTAGTACATAAAAATTAAAGATTCTTAAATGATAAAACACATTGCATAGAAAAATCACAAAGCAATTTCGTATGATGCAACATAACCAAGTTATCAATAAGTTTATACTTATAAATATAATAAATCATTACCAAAATAAAGGAGGAATTATTAAATGGTAAGAAGAATTTATGTTCAAAAAAAACCAGGATTTGATGTAGAAGCAAAAGGAATCCTAGAGGATTTAAAAGAAAACTTACAGATAAAAGGATTAGAGCAAGTTATTATCTTAAACAGATATGATGTATCTGGAGTGGATGAAGAAAGTTTCAACAAAGCAAAAACAACTGTATTTTCTGAGCCACAAGTAGATGACTATTTTGATGAAACCTATACATTTGATAAAAATGATAAAGTATTTGCAGTAGAATATTTACCAGGACAATTTGACCAAAGAGCAAATTCATTAGAAGAATGTTTACAAATCATCAGTGGAGGAGAAAGACCAACTTGTAAATCTGCAAAAGTATATATTTTAAAAGGAAATCTTTCAGATGAAGAATTAAAAACCATTAAGAACTATTTAATTAACTCAGTAGATGCCAGAGAAGCAAGTTTAGAAAAACCAGAAACATTAGAAGATAAATTGGCAGAGCCAGAAGATGTGCAAGTAGTAGATGGATTTATTCATATGACAGAAGATGATACAGAAAAATTCTATGAAAAATATGGTTTTGCTATGGATATTGCAGACTTAAAATTCTGTCAAGAATATTTTAGAGATACAGAAAAAAGAGATCCAACAATGACAGAAATGAAAATGATTGACACATATTGGTCAGACCATTGTAGACATACAACTTTTCTTACCAGATTAGAAGAAATTGATATTGAATGGGATTTATTAAAAGACATATATGGAAAATATATAGAATCTAGAAAATTTGTATATCAAGATAGAAAAAAAGATATTTCTTTAATGGATGTTGCAACTATTGTTGCAAAAGAATTAAAGAAAAGAGGTGTCTTAAAAAATCTTGATGAATCAGAAGAAATTAATGCTTGTAGTATTAAAGCCAATATCATGGTAGATGGAAAAGAAGAAGAATATTTAATCATGTTCAAAAATGAGACACATAACCATCCAACAGAAATTGAACCATTTGGTGGAGCAGCTACTTGTTTAGGAGGAGCGATTCGTGACCCATTATCAGGACGTGTGTATGTATATCAAGCAATGCGTGTAACAGGTTGTGGAGACCCAAGACAAACCATTGAAGAAACATTACCAAACAAATTACCACAAAGAAAATTAACAAATGAAGCTGCAAGAGGATATAGCTCTTATGGAAACCAAATTGGTTTGGCTACTGGACAAGTTGCTGAAATCTATCATCCAGGATATGTAGCAAAACGTATGGAAATTGGAGCATTAGTAGGTGCAGCACCATCTAAAAATGTTATTAGATTAAGACCAGAACCAGGAGATAAAGTCGTTTTACTTGGTGGAAGAACTGGTAGAGATGGCTGTGGAGGAGCAACAGGTTCATCTAAAGCACATAATAGTGAATCATTAACAAGCTGTGGTGCAGAGGTACAAAAAGGAAATGCACCAGAAGAAAGAAAGATTCAAAGATTATTTAGAGATCCAGAAGTAACCAAATTAATTAAACGTTGTAATGACTTTGGTGCTGGTGGTATATCAGTCGCTATTGGAGAATTAGCAGATGGATTAGAAATAAACTTGGATAAAGTACCTAAAAAATATGAAGGATTAGATGGTACAGAACTTGCCATTTCAGAATCACAAGAAAGAATGGCAGTGGTTGTTGCAGATAAAGATGTAGAAAACTTTATCAATTTAGCTGAAAAAGAAAACATTGAAGCAACAGTTGTAGCCAAAGTTGTAGAAGAACCAAGAGTAAAAATGTATTGGAGAAATAAAGTCATTGTTGACCTATCAAGAGAATTCTTAAATACAAATGGTGATGTAAAAAATGCTAATGCAAAAATCACAAAACCGTTAGATGCAGAAAACTATTTTGCAAGTAAGCAAGTTAATGACATAGAAAAAACATGGAAAGAAACTATTACAGACTTAAATTGTTGTTCACAAAGAGGATTAGTAGAAAGATTTGATAGTACAATCGGAGCAAACACAGTTATTATGCCATTTGGTGGAAAATATCAATTAACACCAGCAGAAGGAATGGTAGCAAGAATTCCAACATTAGAAGGATATACAGATGCAGGAACAATCATGACATATGGATATAACCCATATATTGCAAGTTGGAGTCCATTCCATGGAGCTGTATATGCAATCGTAGAATCAGTTGCAAAATATGTAGCACTTGGTGGAGATTATAAAAAAGCATATTTAACATTACAAGAGTACTTTGAAAAATTAAGAAACGAACCAGAAAGATGGGGAAAACCATTAGCTGCATTACTTGGAGCATATTATGTACAAGAACAATTACAAATAGCAGCAATTGGTGGAAAAGACAGTATGTCAGGTTCATATAATGAACTAGATGTACCACCAACATTAGTATCTTTCTGTATTGGTGATGTAGATACAACAAAAGTGGTTTCAAATGAATTTAAGAAAGCAAATTCAAAAGTATATGTATTAAAAACAAAAATGGGAAAAGAAAATATCATTGATTTTGATGATTTAAAAGAAAACTTTGAATTGGTACATAAATTGATTAATGATGGAAAAGTATTATCATCAAGCACAATCAAAAATGGTGGTATTGCAGATGTTATTACAAAGAGTTGTATAGGAAATAAGATTGGATTTAAGTTTGAAAATACAGAAGACTTATTTACACCACTATATGGTTCATTTGTTTTAGAAGCATCAGAAGATATAGATAATGCAAAATTAGAATTATTAGGAACGACAACAAGTGAGAAAGCAATTGTTGTAAATGAAAATGTTGTATTAGACTTAGAAGAATTAATCAAACTTTGGGAAGAGCCATTAGAAAAAGTATTCCCAACAAAAGCAGAACAAAAAGGTGAAGCAAGAAATATCTTAAGTCAAAAAACACCTACAATTACAAGAAAATTACCAATTACAAGACCTCATGTCTTTATACCAGTATTCCCAGGAACAAACTGTGAATATGATTCTGCAAAAGCATTTGAAGATGCAGGTGCAAGAGTTAGTACAGTAGTATTTAAGAACTTAAAACCACAAGATATACAAGATTCTATTGAGCTATTTGCAAAAGAAATAGAAAAAGCACAAATCATCATGTTCCCGGGAGGATTCAGTGCAGGAGATGAACCAGATGGTTCAGGAAAATTCATCAGTAGTATCTTTAGAAATCCAAAACTAAAAGATTTAATCCATAAACATCTATATGAAAAAGATGGATTAATGTTAGGAATTTGTAATGGATTCCAAGCATTAGTAAAATTAGGATTATTACCATATGGAGAAATTAGAGAAATGGATGACACAATGCCAACTTTAACATTTAATACCATTTCAAGACACCAATCAAAAATGGTTAATACAAAAGTTGTATCAAAAATGTCACCATGGTTTAGTGAAGTAGAACTAGGAGAAGAATTTACAGTTCCAATTTCACATGGAGAGGGTAGATTTATTGTTTCAAAAGAATTAGAAGAAGAGCTAATTGCTAATGGACAAATTGCTACACAATATGTTGATTTTAATGGAAATGCAACATATGACATTGACTTTAATCCAAATGGTTCAATTGACGCCATTGAAGGTATTACTAGCCCAGATGGTAGAATTTTAGGTAAGATGGCACATTCAGAAAGATGTTATAGAGATATCTTGAAAAATATGCCAGGAAAGAAAGATCAAAAAATCTTTGAGGCAGGGGTGAACTATTATAGATAAAAAGAAAGTAATCAAAAGTAATGATAATCTCATTACTTTTGGTTAGTTAAAATAATAGTAAATAAAAATGCCCAAAATGTAATAGTTTAAAATGTGCAAAGAATGATTGACAATTGTAATTAACATAAAAATGTCCCAAACAGAAACGTCCCCAAAAGGACAAAAGGAACAAATAAAAAGAAAGGATTGAAAAAATGGAAAACAATAATATATATAAAACACCACTTTCTGGTAGATATGCCAGTCCAGAAATGAATAGAATATGGTCAAATAATGAAAAATATTCAACATGGAGAAAATTATGGGTAGCATTAGCAGAAACAGAAAAGGAATTAGGAATTGATATAACAGATGAACAAATTGAAGAAATGAAGAAAAATGTAGATAATATTGATTATGACATTGTTGCCAAAAGAGAAAAAGAGTGTAGACATGATGTTATGGCACATGTATATGAATTTGGATTAAAATGTCCAAAGGCAAAACCAATTATCCATTTAGGAGCAACTTCATGTTATGTAACAGATAATACAGATGTTATTTTAATGTCTAAAGCATTAAAACTAATCAAAGAAAAATTAATTATTGTTATCAAAAACTTAAAAGCATTTGCAGAAAAAAATAAAGATGTAACTTGCTTAGGATATACCCATTTCCAACCAGCACAATTAACAACTGTTGGAAAAAGAGCAACTTTATGGATGCAAGATTTATTAGAAGATTTAGAGGAATTAGAATTTGTTGAAAGCCATATGAAATTATTAGGTTGTAAAGGAACAACAGGAACACAAGAAAGCTTTATGAAATTATTTAAAGATGAAGCAAAGGTAAAACAAATTGATGGAAAAATCGCTGAAAAAATGGGATTTGAAAAAGTATATAATGTATCAGGACAAACCTATACAAGAAAACTAGATTCAAGAGTTTTAAACTTACTAGCAGAAATTGCACAAAGCTGTTCTAAATTTGCAAATGATATGCGTTTATTACAACATGAAAAAGAATTAGAAGAACCATTTGAAAAAGGACAAATTGGTTCATCAGCTATGGCATATAAAAGAAATCCTATGAGAAGTGAAAGAATTAATTCTTTATCAAGACATGTGATGACATTAGCAATGGATCCAAGTGTTACAGCTGCAACACAATGGTTAGAAAGAACATTAGATGATTCAGCAAATAAAAGAATTTGTGTACCAGAAAGCTTTTTAGCAGTAGATGCGATTTTAATTCTTTATGCTAATATCTCAAGTGATATTGTGGTATATAAAAATGTTATTAAAACAAATATGATGCAAGAATTACCATTTATGGGAACAGAAGAAATTTTAATGAATGCTGTTCTAAAAGGTGGAGATAGACAAGAATTGCATGAAAAAATTAGAGTATATTCTATGGAAGCTGGAAAACAAGTAAAAGAATATGGAAAACCAAATGACTTAGTACAAAGAATTGCTGCAGATGAAACATTTGGATTGACAGAAGAAGAAATCTTACACATTTTAAATCCAGATCATTTATGTGGAAGAGCTGTTAGCCAAGTAGAAGATTTTATAAATGAAAGAGTGAATCCAGTATTAGAGAAATATAAAGATTTAGGACAAGATGCTACAATCGAGGTAAATGTTTAGGAAGGATATAAGTAATGATTAAAAATATAATATTTGATATGTCAGAAGTCATTATATCAGGATATCATGGAGTTGAAAAAATATTAGAACAACAATATGCAATTCCAGAAGAAGCATGGGAAAGACAAAGATTATCTAAGAATGAACTCTTTTTAAACCTAATGAGAGGAAACTTAAGTGAAGAAGCATATTTAGAAGAACTTTTGCAAGGGACAAATTGGAATATTTCCATAGAGCAATTAAAAACAGCTATTCGTTCAAATCTAAATAGGCCAGTTCCAGGAACAATGAAGGTTGTCAGAGAACTAAAAGGAAAATATCAATTAATATTATTATCAGATTATGTAAGAGAATGGATGAAATATATTGAAGAAAGAAATGAAGATTTAAGAATCTTTGATAAAAAAATATTTTCTTATAATATAGGAACAACAAAATCAGAAGTAGAAACTTTTGAAACTGTATTAGAACAAACTAAAATTGTAGCAGATGAAACATTATTTATAGATGACTATGAAAAAAATGTAAAAAATGCAGAAGCAGTAGGAATTCATGGGATTGTATTTGAAAATGCAGAACAATTGAGAAAAATATTATCTTCAGAATATAAATTAATATGATTAGAAAATGAATATGATGAGGAGAAATAATATGAACGATATTACAATATATAAGACTGAAACATTTATTGCTTGTGTACCAAAAGTACCACATATTTCCAGAGAAGATGGTGGACATATATGGATAAGGTCAAAAGAAAAGTATTTTGCAAGTAGATTAGATTTGAGCCCTAAAGAAGCAATAGAAGTCATGAGATTAACGATGTTAGTTAGTGAAGCAATGATAAAAGGAATGAAAAATAGAGGTATAGAAATAGAAAGAATCAATTATCAAGAAAATGGAAATTGGGCATATATAGAAGGAACAAAACCAATTTTTCATATACATTTATATGGAAGAACTAGAAATTCCAAAATACAACCTTTTGGACAAGCTTTAAATTTTCCTTACAAAGATACAGGATTTTATGATACATTTGAACCATTTAATGAAGAAGATATACAAGAAATTCAAAAACAAATAAAAGTATTAGAAGAAAGCAAAAAATATGATATTACTAGCTGGAATTTAACATAAATAAAAATGAAAAAGGAGGATAGATATATGAAAAAATGTCTATTACTAGGAAATGGTGGAAGAGAAGCAGTACTTGCTGAACAAATTGCAAAAGGATATGCATTATATGCTATATTACCATATGCGAATCCATCAATTGTAGAACAAGTAGAAAAATCAAATGGAAAATATATCATAGGTGACCCATTTGATAAAGAACTTGTAGAAAAATTTGTAAAAGAAGAAGAAATTCAAGCAGCAGTAGTTAGTCAAGATAATTTACTACAAGAAGGATTGATTGATTTAGCAAGAAAGCTTGGATTACAAACCTTTGGACCAACATCAAAAGGTGCAAAAGTAGAATGGAGTAAAACATATGCTTTAGATATTGTAAAACAATTAGCGCCTGAAATGATTATCAAAAATGAAAGTGTAAAAACCATTGAAGAATTAGACAAAGTTATGAAAAATTATAATGATGACAGTTTTGTTGTAAAACCAGAAGGATTAACAGGAGGAAAAGGTGTTAAAGTAGGAGGTATCCACTTTAAAGGAAAACAAGAAGGATATGATTATGCTAAATCTTGTTTAGAATCTGACGGAAGTGTTATCGTACAAGATAAAGTAGAAGGTAGAGAATTTACTGTTATGGCATTAACAGATGGTAAAAATATCGTTGTAACACCAATTACATTTGATTATCCATATCGTTTTGATGAAGACAAAGGACCAGGAACTGGTGGAATGGGGTGTCTTAGCTTTGAAAATGGATTATTACCATTCTTAGAGCAAAAAGATGTAGATGTATGTAGTAAATTAATAAAAGATACCATTCAATATGTAAACAAAGACAGTCTAGAATTTACAGGTGTTATTTATGGCGGATTTTTCAAATGTAAAGATGGTATTAAATTTATCGAATTTAATGCAAGATTTGGAGATCCAGAAGCATTAAATGTATTAAACTCTTTAGAAACACCATTTACAGAAGTATTAGAAAATATATTCAATAAAAAATTAAGTACAGAAAATTGTAAATTTAAAAAGAATTATACATTTACCATTTATGTAGTAAGTCCAGATTATGCAATACAAAAAAGTAAAGAACCATGTAAATTTACAGTTAATAAAAAAGCAATTGAAGAAAGTGGTGTTAAAATATATTTTGCAAGTACAAAACCAGTAGAAGGAAATACCTATGAGGCTGTGGGAACTTCAAGATTATTTGGTGTAACAACCATGGGAAATACATTAGAAGAAGCAAAAGAAAAAGCATATAAAGCCCTAGAAGGAAATATTAGTGATAATTTAGATTATAGAAAAGATATTGGAGAAATTTACGAGCATTAAAAAAATTGTCCGATTGGGGACGTTGGGTCAGTTGGGACCAGATCTGTTTGGGACATTTTGTCTCATCATAAAAATGTCCCAAACAGATCTGGTCCCAACTGACCCCATTTGGACATCAAAGTTTACCCGTTTCAAATTTCTTAATCACATTAACTAATTGAATTTTTTCAGCAGCTTGTACTTTACTTGCTAAAGTTTCGGGAGTATCTGTTTCTAGAACGTCAACAACGGTTTGACTGATAATATTACCTTTGTCATATTCGTTATTGATATAGTGAACAGTTACGCCACTTTGTTTTTCTTTAGCATCGATAACTGCTTTATGGACATGCATACCATGCATTCCTTTACCACCATATTTAGGAAGTAAAGAAGGATGTGTATTAATAATTGTATAGTTAGAAAGTAGTTTATCGCCAATTAATTTTAAATAACCTGCTAAAACAATTAAGTTAATGTCATAATGAGATAATACTTCATATAACTCATTATCAATATCTTGATAATTCTTATTTTTAATGACATAAGTAGGAATATTTGCTTTTTTGGCTCTTTCTAATGCAAAAGCATCAGGATTATTAGAAACAACTAAAACAATCTTGGAATGTAATTCTTTTTTATCAATTGCATCAATAATAGATTGTAGTGTAGAGCCATTGCCAGAAGCAAAAACAACTAAATTATACATATAAACAACTCCTTATATAAATTTGTATGATTTGATTGCATTGTAGCAAAAACACAATCAAATGTCAAATGGAAGGGAAAATTGAGAAAACATGCATACTAAAATCAAAGATTTTTATGCATAGGTGTAAAAGAAGGAAAAAAATGACAAAGACAAAAAAAGATTTTTACATTATAGAAAATTGCATTTCCTATAATGTAAAAAACAAAATTGCACAGAAAAATTGTTTCACAATTTTTCGCGCAACAAATCTTATACGCTTTTTGCTAGACCTTTAATTAATATAGCAAATGTTAAAGAGTAGAGAAAAGGTCCAGCAAAGCTAGATTTGTTGTATAATAAATTTATCATATAAACAAAAATAGAAAGAGAGTAGTGGAAAAATGTTTGGAGAAAAAATAAAAGAAGAATGTGGAATTTATGGAATTTATGGAATTAAAAATAATGAGGATGTAGTAACTCCTGTATGTGTTGGACTATCAGGACTTCAACATAGAGGAGAAGAGAGCTGTGGAATTGCAGTAAATGAGGATGGTGTTATCCATTTTCATAAAGATTTAGGGTTAGTATCTGATGTATTTACAAAACATGTTCAAAATTCATTACCAACAGGAAAAATGGCAATTGGACATGTTAGATACTCAACAACAGGAGAAAGTAGAAAAGAAAATGCACAACCAATGGTAGTAAGACATAAAAAAGGAAATTTAGCAGTTGTTCATAATGGAAATATTACAAATGCATTAGAGCTAAAAAGAGAATTAGAAGATGAAGGTGCAATTTTTACAACAACGAGTGATACAGAAGTCATCTGTCATATTATTGTAAGAGAAAGAATTAAAACAAATTCAATAGAAGAAGCTGTAAAAAATACAATGAAAATTATAAAAGGTGCTTATTCATTACTAATCATGTCACCACAAAAATTAATTGCTGTGAGAGATCCTCAAGGATTTAGACCATTATGTATGGGGCATTTAGGAGAAGATATTGTATTTGCTTCAGAAAGCTGTGCTTTAGATATTACAGGTGCAACATTTGAAAGAGATATCGAGCCAGGAGAAGTGGTAGTTGTTACAGACAATCAAGTAAAATGTGAGAAATATATGCCAAATGAAAGAAAAGGAATGTGTATCTTTGAATATATCTATTTTGCAAGACCAGACTCTATTATAGATGGTATTAACGTACATATTTTCAGAGAAAATGCAGGAAGATATTTAGCAAAACAAGCTCCAGTAGATGCTGATATTGTAGCAGGTGTTCCAGACTCTGGATTAGATGCTGCTTTAGGATATTCGAAAGAATCTAAAATTCCTTATGATATGGTATTTACAAAAAGTAAATATATAGGAAGAACTTTTATACAAAATGCACAAAGTAAGAGAAAAGATTTAGTAGCATTAAAATTAAATCCTTTAAAAGAAACGGTAAGAGGAAAGAAAATTGTTTTAGTAGATGACTCAATTGTAAGAGGTACAACGATAACAAGAATTATCAGAACATTAAAAGAAGCAGGAGCAAAAGAGGTACATATTAGAGTAGCATCACCAGCCTTTGTAGGTGTATGTTATTTTGGTACAGATGTTGATAAAAAAGAAGCTTTAATTGCAAATAAAATGACAAAAGAAGAAATCCAAAAAGAAATTGGTGCAGATTCATTAGAATATTTAAGTATGGATAGCTTAAAAGAAATTGCAAAAGATTGCAAAATAAATGATTTCTGTTATGGATGCTTTACAGGAACATATCCAATTGAAGTTCCAGAAACACTTGAAAAAGATCGTTTTGAAAAAATTAAATTTTAATAAAAGAAAAGGGATTTTGGGGACGGACTCAAAATTCCCTTTTTAAAAATAAATAAGTAAAAAATATAGAATATAAAAAAATGAAACGATTTTGCGTATCTAAATTTGAAATTAGAAATTCTAAAGAAAAACATGAGGACTGCTCATTTTGCTTAAGATTTACAGCAACAATGAGAGAGGCTCATGTTTTTCTTGTAGAATTTCTATGAAAATTTAGCTTATACAAAATTGTGTAATGGTTTTATATTCTATATTT
>CAJFLB010000013.1 GCA_904387305.1 uncultured Clostridia bacterium | reverse complement strand
TATATTCTTTGAATTCCGTTTTGTTCTATTTCATTAGATGTTATATAACCATTGTTTCTTTTTAAAAATTTTTCTATTTTTTGTATATTCATATTAACCTCCATTACAAGTGTACTACTATTTTATCGTATTGTTGTACGTTTGTAAATATTATACTTAAAATTTATTAAATTTGTTATTAATCAATATAATTTATGGTGTATTTTTACACCATATCATATAGTTTTGAATAACTTTATATTTTTGTATTAACAATTTACTTATTTAATTCCACTTATTTTTTGTTTTAATATGAGAAGTTAAACCTCCATTTTAATAAATATCCATATTTATTAAAATTCATCAATTCCTTTATATCAAAGCATTCTACCATTTTTCACATTTTTAAAACACAAAAAAATAATATAGCATTTAGTCCCCCTCTATGTCAACTATTTTGCCTCACATTTGTACAAATAAGGCTTGTTTTATATGTTTTTTAACTCAATTTTTTAACCGTTTTAGATTAAATATTTAAAATATTAATATAATTTCTTACAAATCATTTTCATTTAAAGCAAACATTTTTTTGTCAAATTTATATGTTTTTTATTCTAAAATTCATACAACTCCTAGTTGTATATTAAAAACCGAATTTCCACTATTCTCAATAAAAAATACACTTTTGAATTTATAAATATTAGGATTTTTTTACAAAAAAATATAGCCAATAGGGGATTATTTTTGATCCGAAATTGACTATCTTTTTATCTCTTTTTTTATATTTTTATGGATTTTTATTGATTTCATTGCTCCAAAATTGCTCCAAAAGCACTTTTTAAAATTACCCCACCGTTGAGGCTCTAAAGATAGAGGATTTTATATTATGCCATTTTGAATGTCCTGACATCTTAATTCCTCCTTCTTATTTTTATTTGTACTTAAGTTTTTTATACTTTAGAATATATAAACATCTTCTTTATTTATGTAAAATAAATAATTGTGGTGTAACAACTTTCCTTTTCTGGAAATACCACCACAACTATTTTATCACACTTTTTCTATTTTGTGTAGTACTTTTACAATTTGTATGTTGTTATTAAACTAATTTATACTGTTCTTCGTTCCATGCGGGAGTACAAGTCATAGAAACAATGCAATATGTTGAATCCCAATAATATTTTTCGTTTGAATTTATTAAAATAGAGTCTCCTTCTTCAAATTCAATACAATTATTTTCAAAATATAATTTTCCATTTCCATCCAGTACATAAATTAATTCTTTACTAATTGTATTAACGCAAAATCCATTTTCTGGGTACCTACCAGTTATAGTTGCTATTCCTAAATCCATATCCTTATCTTTAAATGAATATTCTAATGTTTTGCATTTATCACTATTAGCACCTTTAACTGCATTACTCTTTTTTATGAATTGCATTTAATCATCTTCCTTTCAAATTTCATATTATCATCGATGTATTCTTTATTCCTTTCCAGAATTTAATGCATTTTTAGCTGACTTATTTAACATTTTTTTCGCCATAGCACAAATGATTGGATTAGTTGCTGATACTGCTTCTATATTTTTCTTCTTTCCTAACACTTTTAAACAAGTATCTGTATAGTCAACTACCATATCTAATCCAGATACAAATGATGCCATATCAGAATTCAAAAATACCATAGGGCTTGCCATTTCTTCTGATGTTGCAAGTCTTCCTGCTAATCCTGCTTGTGCAATTAATCCTTCTTCACTTCCTACCATATTTTGAAATTCTTGTTTCATCCCTGTATCTGTTGATGCTGGCAATACATTGTTCATTCTTATCCCCATTTTTGCAAATTCTACTGATTGTTCACATATAAATTGAGATAAACACCTTTTAGAATACATATATGCAAATGTGGCAGGTGCAGATGAAGCCAATTTTTTCGTTACTTCTTGAACTTCTTCCCAATTTTTGCTATGTACGACTTTGTTTTGTTCTCTTTTGAATTTCTTCCATTCTAATCCTGCTGTAGAAGTACAAAAAACAATACTAGCCCCTTTTCCCATTCTATTTTTCAAGTAATTTAAAGTTATATACATATTTGCTGTATAGTTACAATCAAAAGTTGTTCTATAATCTGTTTTTGAACCAGAAAGTCCAGCAACTCCAAAAAATGAATCTATATGCTCTGGTATTTTCTTAAATACTTCATCTATTTCTTCTTTATTTGCTAAATTACATTGCACAAATTCTGTAATTCCTTCTACTTTACATTCATTCATATCAATTGCATAAACTTTTGCTCCTAAATCTACAAGCATTCTAGCTGTCGCTTCTCCCATTCCACTAGATGCTCCTGTTACAACACAAACTTTTCCTTGATATCCAAAATAATCTTTCATAATAATCCCTCTTCTTTCGTTTTATTTTTTATATTTTTATCTAGTAAATCTTTTTATTCTTTGTTTATTTTTAATATATATTATCATTCAATAAATCATATTGTCAATATTTATTCACTTCTATATTATCTCTCCCACTCTTCATCTTTTTCTATAGATTTTATTGGCTCTAAAATTTCTCCTTCTGTATCTGTAATGGGAATTGTATAAATTCCTAAATAATTTAACATGTTTTTTATTGTTTTTGCTACTTTTTGTCTGTCAAATCGACTTTCCATTCCTACCGTAATTGCAACAAATTTTGAAATATCAATAGAATCTTTTACTTGTCTTTCACCAGGTAAATGTTCATATTCTCCTTTTCTTAACATATCTTCTTCTAATTCTAATGCAATTCCTATTTTGTGTCTTACATATCTATAAAAAGCTGGGTCTGGATCCAAGTTAGAAAATTGTGAAAACTCACTTTCATCAAAGTTTTTCATACATACTGAAATATAGTCCTCTCCATTATACACAGGGGCTTTTTTATCATACATAATTCCTTTTTCTTCTAGAATTCTTCTTGAATAGATACCTTTTAATTTTATGATATCATTTAACTCTTTTAATCCTTCTTTAACCACTTCATCTTCTTCCCAAAATGGTATACCACCTGCTAATCCATGGAAATATTTATTTTCCAAATCAATTTTCATACTATAATTCTCCTCTTACTTGTATATCAATTATTTGATTTTCAAAATCATTGCATTTACTTTAAATCTATAAAATTTAATTTTTCAATGATATCTTTCCCTATAATTTCATTTGCTAATTCTACAAATTCATTAAATAACTCTATTTGTCCTCTATGATGAGCATCAATACCATACACTACATTTATATGATATTCTGATGCAATTTTCCAAAATTCTTTACATGGATATACTACTTTCCCCAATTTTTTTCTTTGTTCTTCTATTGGTTTATGATTTAATTTTCTGTTTTCATAATATGTTTTAGCGAATATATTATTTAAATTGATTTCTAATGGTACACCATATTTTTCAGCAGCTTGACAAATAAGGTGTGCAACTTTTGCTTCAATTTCTCCAAATTCTTTTCTCTTTAACATATAGATATCTGGATGTGCAATAATATCTGGAATCTCACATTTCATTGCTTGTTCTATATATTCTGCATGTCTTAATAATTCTTTATCTGAAAAATCATGTTTTCCATGTATTTTTAATTCTTGATTATCATCATAAACAAAATGCTGTCCTAAAACCAATTTGTCTGTTTCAGCTTTTAACTCTTTTAAGTTTTCTTCCTCTCCTGGTAAATATTCCACTTCATATCCACTTTGTATTTCAATTTGTCCAGCATATTTTTCTTTTAATTTTTGTATACTTTCTAAATATTCTTTTCTTTGGCTATATTCCATACGCATATCTTCTCTTTTGTCTATTTTGTTTTTTTCTGGACAATGATCTGTAAAAGCCATTCTTTTAAATCCCATTTTGATATATGCTTCTACATATTCCTCATCTGTCATATCTAAATCTGCATGGCCACATCTATATGTGTGTGAATGATAATTAAATTCTTGCATTATTTTTCCTCCTTTACATTTCATACATTTTTATTTCACAATTTTTTTGCCCACCTGCTTTTTCTAGGATTGCTTCAATTTTTCAAATAAATCTTCATATATTTTATCTGCATTTAAATACATTACCATATAAATTTTTCTATCATTCTCATAAAAATGATAACTTAAATCTTCATTAATATCTGGACAATTAATTTCTTTTTCTTCAAACCATTGTTTATTAATTAAATAAGCTATAACACTAATATCCCAAATCACTCTTCTTGTTTGTATTCCTAGCGCTTCATTATTATAAAATCTACTACATAAATAATCACATAGTTCATTTTTTCCTTTTAAATAATGTTGTAGTTCAAAAATTGAAGTTTTTAAATTTGATACAACACCATTACATGGAATAATGGTTAACTTTACTTTTGAAGCAAATATTTCTTTCACTGCTTGCACATCTTGTCTAAAATTAAATTCATAATTATTTTCATATGTAGGACTATTTCCCCCAAGCCAAATAATTTCAATCTTATCAATAATATCTGGTGCTTTTTTTATAGCTAATGCAACATTAGTAATTGCTCCAATTGCCATAATATATGTTTTCTCATTTTTATTTGCTATTTCGATAATTTTTTCTACTGCATCATTTGTTTCATTATATCCGTTTTCTAAATAATCTGTCGCTCCTTTAAATACTTTTCCTTCTGCATTAAAATTAAGCCATTTCGCTATTTTTAATACTTCTTGATAACTTTTTTCTAGACCTTCTTCTATGCTAATATCATTATCCCAATGATATGGTGCAATCGTAATGGCCTCTATATGAAATCTATCTTGTGATTTTATCATATAGCTTACTGCAAATTGATCATCCCATGTGTTATATGTATCTGTATCTAAAATCACGTTTATTTTTTCTACTTTATCTTCTTTTTTATATAATGGAAATAACTTTTCATATATTTCTTTCCAATTCTTAACTCGCTCAAATCTAGTTTCCTGCTTATTGTATCTTGTAGTCATTTGTAGACATTTCACACCATGATTTTCAATATCTTCACAATGATTACTTGAATCTTCAATCATCATATCAATATGATTTTCCTTACATACTTCACCTTTTCCATGTCTGTTAGTAAGTATCAATTTATCATAATAAATCTCATACTTCGCCAGCCAATTTTTTGTCATTTCTAACGGATTTATATATTCTCCATTATCTCTTGCAGATATAATATATATTTCATTTCCATCTTGTTTTAATTTGTCGATGACTTTTTTGGCATTTTCCAGTGGTTTTAAATTTGTAGCAATTCTTTGGATATTGGTATGATAAAATTTATCACTTTCCTCTTGTGTCCAATCAAACATGCCTATGGTTATATATATTGGATTTTCATTTATAATTCCTGTATTTCTTAATTCTTTGTCATGTTTCAAATATTCTTTTAATAATTCATCATCAAAATTGGATATACAATTATCTATATCAATTCCTATTCTCATACAGTTTCCCTTCTATTATTATATGTTTTCATTTTTTATTTCAAATGTTCGTATTTCACAATTATGCAAATTTAAATCTTCTAATATTCCTTCTTTATTTGGTCCATTAAAATATCCATTAATGGCTCTTGTCACGCCTCCATGTGTAACAATTAAGATGTTTTTTTCTGTATAATCTTCTTTTAATTCATCTATCAAATTCCATACTCTATTACATAAATCCTGTATGGTTTCTACACCTTTATATTGTTTATTTAGTTTATAATTGTCTAATATTTCTGAATACCAATTTTCATCTTGAATTTCTTCTCTTGTTTTTCCTTCAAATTCTCCAAAACATCTTTCTTCTAATGCTTCTTTGAATATAATAGGTACATTTTTTGCTTCATTAATAATTTCTGCTGTTTTTCTAGCTCTCTTTAATGTAGAAGATACAATCATGTCTATTGGATAATCTTTTAGAATTCTTTTTGCTTCTTCTGCTTGTTTTATTCCCTCTTCATTTAATTCGATATCTGTCTTTCCCTGAATTCTTCCTTCTTTATTCCAATTGGTTTGTCCATGTCTAATGATATAAAACTTCATATAAATCACCTTTCTTTTTTAATTCATTTCTTTTAATAATGGAATCACATCTGATAAAGATTCTAATTTTGCGTATACAAGATTTTCTATTTCTTTTGAAGGTTCTTCTAAATCTGGTATCATAATAGGTTTCATTCCTGCACCATGTATAGATAAAACACCATTTGCTGTATCTTCAACTCCTATACATTCTTCTTTTGATAAATTTAATTGTTCTAGGCATTTTGAGTAGATTTCTGGATCTGGTTTTTCCTTAGTTACTATATCTCCTCCTACTATTACATCAAAATAATCAAATACTCCAACTTTTTTCAAATATTTCTTTATCACTTCTAAATTAGAAGAACTTGCCACTGCCATTTTATAATTGTTATTTTTTAAAAATTCTAATAATTCTATAAGGCCCTTTTTGGTTTCTATTGGATGATTTTCAAAATACTTTTCAACATATTTTTCTCTTGTATCTAGTAGTTTTTCAACATCTAAGCCTTCAAACTTATTTCCTAATATTTCTTTTAAACGTGTATTGTTTGTTCCTCTTATTTGTGTTAAAGTTTGATCATCTATTTTTACATTTAAACTTTCACCTACATATTTTAATCCCTCTTCTTTTACATGTTCTGTATCTAACATTGTTCCATCCATATCAAATATAACTGCTTTTATCATTGAAATTACACTCCTTCTTTTTAATTATTTCATTTATCAGTCCTATTTTAACAATACTGTAATAAAAATTGCAATATTTCTTTAGAAAATTTATTTTCGTTCATTTTATACTCCTTTATTCTAATTCTATATTTTTCTGTCAATCACATTTTATCCCAATGCCACATCTAATATCATCATAATCACAAAACCAATTGCTACACCAATTGTTCCAATATTTGAATGTTCTCCTTCTTGTGATTCTGGAATCAATTCTTCTACAACAACATACATCATGGCCCCTGCTGCAAATGCTAACAAATATGGTAATATTGGTACAATTGCATTTGTTAATAATATGGTGATAATAGCTGCAATTGGTTCAACAATTCCAGATAATGTTCCATACACAAATGCTTTTAACTTAGACACACCTTGAGTTCTTAATGGCATAAATATAATAGCACCTTCTGGAAAATTTTGAATTGCTATACCAATTGCTAAACTAACCGCACCAGCTAAGCTAATTCCTACATTTCCTATCATAGCCCCTGCTAATGTTACTCCCATAGCCATTCCTTCTGGAATATTATGAAGTGTTACAGCAAAAACAAGCATAGTGGATTCTTTTATTTTTGCCTTAATTCCTTCTGGCTTATCTGTATGTAAATGCAAATGTGGTATGATACTATCTAGAATCAATAAGAAACCAATTCCTAATAAAAATCCAATAACTGCTGGCAACCATGAAATTTCATGTTGCTCTGTTGCCATTTCCATAGATGGCATAAGTAATGACCAAATAGAAGCTGCCATCATAACACCTGCTGCAAATCCAATTAATAATTTTTCTACTGTTTTATGAATGGATTTTTTCATAAAAAATACCATTGCTGAACCTAAAAGTGTTCCCAAAAATGGTATCATTAATATTATAATCATATCTATACTCATACATTTCTCCCTTCTTTTGTATATTTTATTTCAGCATAGTTGTATCATATTTTTATAAATTTGTATAGTCTGAATCTTATGTATTACTTTTATATTAGGAAATAATAGATATATCAATATTTTAAAAAATTCGAATGCGACCGGAATTGTTTTATAAATTCTTAAGTCAAAACCATAAAGGGTCCTGTTTCCGGGTATTGTTATGGTTTTGACTTTAGAATTTGTTAAACAGAGATGAAGGGTAGCCGAGAATTTTTAAAAATATTGATATATCTATTATTTCCTACCTTTAACTAGTAACAAAAAATGTACATAAAATCCAAAAATTCTATGTACATTTATCATAACCTTTTTATTTTATATTATTCTTTTTTTATTGTTTAGATCTATATGTCATAATATTACTTACTGCTTCTGGTCTAACTGGTGACATTAATATTTTTCCTGTTCCTCTATATACATTAACAAATCCTTCTCCAGCAACAGCTGAGCCTAATAAACTTCTTGTAGATTTTTCTACTGTAAAATCTAATGAACTAGACCATGCAATTGCCATATTTCCATCTATTTTTATTTGATCATTTTGTAATTCTACTTCAATTAATTCTTCTCTTGGGACTGGACTTTCTAAAACTGCAATTCCTTGTCCTGATAATGTTAAGTTGAATAATCCTTCTCCACCTAATACTGCAGAAGATAAATTACTTCTCATAACAACATTTGTATTTAGAGTAGCTTCACAAGCTAAGAATAATCCATCTTCTAATACAATGCTACCATTCCAAGCACCAACATCTTCTAGTAAAATATAGTTATATGTTGGTTCTAATGCTAATAATCCAGTACCATGGTATTTTGGTTTTACTGTTGATTCACTTGTTACACTTCCCTTTATCGCTTTTCCTATAAAATCTCCCACACCTTTTACATTTGTTTTTGATTCTATATTTCCAGCCATCCATTGCATTGCTCCGGCACTTGTCACATATTCATCTCCTTGTAATTGAATGACAACTTGTCTTCTTCTTACATTCATTTTTGCAGCAAAATATTCTGACATTGCTGTCAATTTATTAACACTGACATCTCTTTGAAATTCAACTACTGAAATATTTCCCTTTCTATCAATAATTTTTACATCATCATTATCAAATAAGTTTTTAACTGAAATCATAAAACTACCTCCTTCTATTTCTTTGAACTCATTATATACAAAATTGATATACCTTTACAATATATTGTAAAAAATTTTTATATTTTTTTGTTATTTTGTTTTATTTCTATTTAGTTGTGGTATAATAATTAAGAAATTTAAAACAAAAGAAAGGAAGATGAATGTACCATGTCAAACGCCAAAGAGGAAGTAAATATTTGTAAACTTTATGACCAAGAATGTTTACTTTCTAAAGATGATTTTATTAAAAAATACAAGATTAAAGAAAATGGACTTTCTTCACAAGAAGCTGAATACAAATTAAAACAATTAGGACCAAATATCATTAGGCAAGCAAAGCCGAAAAGATGGTATCATTACTTTTTTGAAAGTCTATTTACACCTTTTAATTTAATTTTATTAGGAATTACTTTATTATTATGCTATACAGATGTTATCTTACCAGAAACACCTAGTTACGCCAATATTATTGTCATTGCCATCTTAGTTGCTGCTAGTACTTTATTAGACTTTTTTGAGGAATATCGTTCTAATAAAGCAGCGAATGAACTAAAAGAATTAGTTGCTACCACTTGTCATGTCATAAGAGATGGTAAAGAAGTACAAATTCCTATAAAAGACGTAACTCTTGGGGACATTGTTGTTCTTTCTGCTGGTAGCATGATTCCTGCAGACTTAAGAATCATTGAAGCAACTGATCTTTATGTCGGTCAATCTTCTTTAACTGGTGAATCAGATGCTGTTAAAAAACTAGTCGAAACAGAAATGAAACCAGAAGATTTAGATAGTATTGCTGATTTAGATACCATTTGTTTTATGGGAACTAATGTTATTTCTGGTAGTGCCAAAGGAGTTGTTATTAAAACAGCAGACTCTACATATTTTGGAAAAATTGCACACACATTAACTTCTGGCAAACCAAAAACAGCTTTTCAAAAGGGAATTGAAAGTATTAGTAAATTACTGATTCGTTTTATGTTAATCATTATTCCTGTTGTATTTATCCTTAATTTTTCAAAACACAGTATTGTAACAGCTTTTACTTTTGCCGTAGCAATTTCTATTGCAATTACGCCTTTGCTACTTCCTGTTATTTTATCTTCTTGTTTGTCAAAAGGTGCTGTCAAAATGTCTAAGAAAAAGACGATTGTAAAAAAACTAGATGCTATTCAAAATTTTGGTGCTATGAATATTTTATGCACAGACAAAACAGGAACTTTAACAGAAGATAAAATTGTTTTAGAAAAATATTTGGATATAAAAGGTGATGAAGACATTGGTGTTTTAAAATATGCTTATTTAAATGCAAGTCTTCAAACTGGTTTAAGAAGTAATATTGATGAAGCAGTTATTAATCGTGGTAAAGAATATAATATGCCAGAATTAACTAGCAAATATATTAAATTAGATGAAATTCCTTTTGATTTTGCTCGTAGACGTTTATCTATTGCTGTAAAAAATGAAGAAGGTAAAGATGAATTAATTACCAAAGGTGCTGTGGAAGAAATTTTGAATATTTCTACTTCAGTAGAATATCAAGGTGTTGTTTCTCCATTAACTAAAGAAATTAAAGAAAATATACAGAGAATTAGTAAAAACTTAAATAAAGAAGGTTTAAGAGTAATTGCAGTTTGTAAAAAATATAGTAATGAGCCTGGTTATGATTTTGAAGTAAAAGATGAAAAAAATATGATATTAATTGGCTTTATTGGATTTTTAGACCCACCTAAAGAAAGTGCAAAAGAAGCTGTTGAAAGAATGAATAAAGCTGGTATTCGTGTAATTGTCCTAACAGGTGATAATGCAGAAGTCACAAAATGTATCTGTGATAAAGTAAACATCAAATCTAAACATATTATCTTAGGAAGTGAATTAGATAAATTATCTGATGAAGCTGTTCAGAGATTAATTAGAAAAAATAATATTTTTGCCAAACTATCTCCTATCCAAAAAGCCAGAATTGTAAGATTGTTGAAAGAACAAGGAAATGTTGTAGGATATATGGGAGATGGAATTAATGACAGTCCTTCCCTAACCAATTCAGATGTTGGTATTTCTGTTGATACTGCTGTTGATATTGCAAAAGAATCTGCAGACATTATTCTTTTAGAAAAGGATTTAAATGTTTTATTAGATGGCGTTACTGAAGGAAGAAAAACATTTGCAAACTTAATGAAATATATCAAGATGGCAACAAGCTTTAACTTCGGTGAAGTTTTATCTGTTATTGTAGCAAGTATTGCTTTACCATTTTTACCAGAAACACCTATACAATTATTAGTAGAAGGTTTATTATATGATTTTGGACAAATGACACTTCCTTTTGATGATGTAGATGCAGAAATTGTACGAAAACCTAAAAAATTGGATATAAAGAGTTTAAAACATTTTATGCTATTTATGGGACCTGTTAGTTCTATCTTCGACTTAATTGTATTTGCTTCTTTATGGTTTATATTTGGCGTTAGAGAAGCTGCGCTTTTCCAAACTATTTGGTTCTCATATAGTATTGTTTCAAACTTAGTTGGAATGCATATTATTAGAACCGCAAAAATACCTTTCATACAAAGTAATGCCAATAAAATGGTTTACTTCTCTTCTATCTTATTAATATTAGTAGGTATTATCGTACCATTTACACCTTTAGGAAGTTTCATTGGATTAGTTCCAATTGCTGGACAATATATTGTACTAATCTTTATTGTAACTTTCCTATATTGTATCTTGGCCATGTTTGCAAAAAAAGTATATATCAAAAAATATGGTGAGTGGATTTAATAACAATTGAGGTCGGGGTCATTGGGACCAGATCTGTTTGGACCCACTTGGACCTATTGGTTCCAAGTGGGTCCAAACAGATCTGGTCCCAACAGATCTGGTCCCAATGACCCCGACCCCAATTGAACACTATCCTTTATATCTATATCCATCTACAACTTTTCCGTCAACATCTCTTATTTCTATGTCTTTGTCATCCATGATTACATATGTATGTGGTGTATTCTCTTTTGGTAATGTAATAGATCCTGGATTTACAAATAATTGATTATCATATTTTTTAATAAAGCATGTATGGAAATGTCCATAAAACATAATATCAAAATCTTCTGTTGGTAAATTATCTATATTGTATTTATGTCCATGTGTAAAAAATACGTTCTTTCCATTAATTTTTTCCAATATATTTTCCTTTATTTCAAACTCAGAAATCATTTGGTCTACTTCTGCATCACAATTTCCTCTTACAACTTCTAGCTTATCTTTTACACTATTTAATACTCTCGCTACTTTTTTTGGATCATATTCTTCTGTTAATGGATTTCTAGGTCCATGGTAGTATAAATCTCCTAATACTACTATTTTTTCTGGTTTCTCTCTTTTTATAATTTCTTTTAATTTGTCTGCATAATATCCTGAACCATGGATATCTGATACAACTAACACTTTCATAAACCTCATTCCTTTCTTCCTTGGCTAGTTTTTGATTTTTAATTATCATATATTCTAAGATATATTATTATAAATTTCAACCCCTATATAGAAAAAAATGATATCATTTTCTGATACCACTTTTCTTATTCCATTAACTTTTTAATCTCTTCACTTTGCTTTAATTTATTTGATATAAAATGATAAGCTTGTTTATTCTGTTTCACAGCAATTTCTGCTAATTCTTTATCATCAATTAATCGTTTACTAGCATATTTGATAATAATGCCTTTATTCTCTACTGCTGCTTTTACTACTTCTTTGTCATCTCGTAATTCTTCTGATGCATAATATAAAGCTTGTCCATAATGTTTACAGCATTCTAACATAATCTCTTTATCACCTGCCAATTCCTCTGACGCATAACAAATTGTCCAAGGTGCAGTTTTAGTCGCTAATTGTAAAACTTCTTTATCTCCCTTTAATCTTGTACTTGCAAATTCTAAAGCTTCTCCATCTTGCTTTAATGCTTCCATTACGACTTCTTTATCATCTTGCAATTCTTCTGATGCTAGTTCTAGGTTCTTTCCACTTTCTCTTACTGCTTGCAATATAATTTCTTTATTATCACTATTTTTTTCTATTTCTTCTATTTCCATATGTACTTCCTTCTTTCACTTTATTAAATAATATTTATATATTTTTCTATATCATAAAAACTATTCTCTTCTGTCAAAACAATATCAAATTTTTTTCTATACACTTCTAAATTTTTAGTAATATTTTTATTTAAAAATCCTATTTTTAAAGATTTATCTTCTGGATATTTTCCCATCATATTAATATCTTCAACTAAATCTCCTATCACAATTCTATATTCTTTTTCTTCTATTTTTTCTTTTAACTTATAATCACTTAATTTATCTATATTTTTATTTAAACTATGAATCATATTATCAGAAAACTTCATTATATTTCCATTTTCATCAAATTTCATAAAATTACCAATTATCGTTATATTGCCATAATAGCATTTTTCATTTCTCAAAAATTGTTCTATCACATTTCCAATTCCTGCTGAAAATATGATCACTGGTACATTATTTTCATATAACTTAAAAAGAAAATCTTTTGCACCTTCTCTTAATATTAATTTACTATTATTAATAGACTTTTTTAATTTCTCTTTAGTTAATCCATAATGATAATACAAATCCATACATTTGTCATACCATTCAATTATATATTTTTCTCTTTTATTTTTATCTATATGATAATCAAATTCTATTATTCCATATTTTTCGTAATATTTATTTAAATCCTTGATGATTTTCTCCCCCATCACCTCTTTATTAGCACTAGCATCCCAAGAATCTTCACTTTCACTTGATGTAATCGTCTTATCATAATCCATAAACACACATATATTATCTTTATTTATTTTCTGTTTTAATTCATTTATCTTTTTTTCACTATTGAAATATATCATTGTTAATCTCCTTGTAAATTTCTTATATTATAAAAAATGACTTATTTCTGTCCTTTGCATTATATATTTTTTTATTTCGTTTTTCAAGTAATAAACTTTAGCTATTTCTGATTTTCCATTTAAATTTTGTTAATATATTGTAATTTCATTTTAATCTTGCTATAATGTGGTTACATAACACAGAAAGGAGATGATTATTATGTCTGATGCACAACTTCAAGCTATAAAAGATGTTATAAAAATGACACCTAGATTAAGTATAGAATGTTTAACTTCTATCAAAATTTTAATGGAAAAAGCAATTGATTCAGAACTATTAAGATTAGAACCAACTGTTATTTTGGATAACATGGATATCACCGAAAAAGTAATGTATTTAGACTATTTGAATGAAAATCAAAAAACAAAAGAAAATGAAGAAAAAAACGCAATATCTTTTGAAGAAATCCTAAAAAGAGAGGGGTTGACCTTTGATGACTTACAAGATAAAAATTAGACCCAAAGCTCTTAAATTTATTGAAAAGCAGGATAAATCACAAAGACTCAGAATTTATACCGCTATTTACAACCTGCCAAATGGAGATGTTAAGAAAATGGTAGGTTGTAAAGATACATATAGACTGCGTATACGGTTCTTACAGAATTATATTTGAATTAAATCAAAACAATCTTATTATTCTTGTAACCAAAGCCTCCAACAGAGGTCAAATCTATAAATAATTATTTCTTATTTTTAATCTTATTTTTTTAATTTTGTATTAATATTTTTATATGATTTTATCTCTTATTTATTATATATGACATTAATCTTAATCTTTATTTTTATCTTTTTTATTTTCTTTTCATTTATATTTCTAAAAAACTCAGAAAACTTTATCTTTTTTCTTTGTTGTGCTATAATGCAAATATAAATTTTTTAAAGGAGCATGACAAATGAAAAACTTTTTTATTGTATTTGCAATGAAGCTATTAAATATTGTATTAAAATTATTTGGAAAACATGGAGGTAACTTTTTAGGAAAAATCGCTTTTGATTGGAATCCAGAAATTTTCAAATATTTCAAAGTAGACTGCCCTGTTATTGCTATTACCGCAACAAATGGAAAAACTATGACAAATAATGCCATTGGATATGTTTTTCAAACTGCTGGGAAAAAGGTAATTAGTAATAAAGAAGGAAATAATATGGAAACTGGCATTCTTTCTACTTTATTAAAAACATGTACTTTAACAGGAAAGATAAAAGCAGATTTTTTAGTTTTCGAAGTAGACGAAGGCTATGTACCAGTTGTCTTTAAAGATTTTCGATTAGATACTTTAGTTATATTAGATTTCTTTAGAGACCAATTAGACAGAAATGGTGAAGTAGAATCTTTAATCTTAAAAATCAATGATTTTCTAAAGAACTATACTGGTAATTTAATTTTAAATAATGATGATCCAAATGTTGCAAGATTAGGAATGGCAAATCCAGATAATCAAAATATCTATTATTTCCATGTTGATAGATATCCATATGCAACAGATGATATGAAAGAAGCTGGAGAAGGAAAATTCTGTCCATTTTGTAAAACACGTTTGGAATATGAATATTATCAATATTCCCATATTGGAAAATTTGTATGCCCAGATTGTGGATATGGTAATAATGAAATCTATAAAGAGACTAAAAATATAAATCTTAATGATATGACTTTTGAAGTAGATAACAATTTATATAAAATTAAATCAAATAGTATCTATATTATCTATAATTTCACAGCTGTCATTAGCTGTTGTTCTTTATATAATATCGATATAAAATATATACAAAAAGCCTTGGCAAACTTTGAATTGAATAATGGTAGATTAGAAAAATTAGTGATTAAAGATGCCCCTACCATTATAAATTTAGCCAAAAATCCAACAGGTGCTAATGTGAGTTTACGATTATTAAATGAAGATGATGAAGAAAAAGAATTATTATTTGTTTTAAATGATAACAAAGCCGATGGTTTTGATGTTTCTTGGATTTGGGATATTAATTTCGATACTTTAAACAATGTAAAAAGAATTGTAACTGCTGGAACAAGAGGTTATGATATTGCTATTAGAATTAAAACAGCTGGATTTGATGCAAATAAAATTGAAGCCTATCTAGACTTAGAACAAGCTGTAAAGTCTTTATATACCAACACAACAAAAAAATATGTTATTGCAAATTATACTTCTTTACAACCTACTAGAACAGAAATTTTAAAATTAAAATAAATATAAATTGGCAATTGTTAATTTAGAAAAAAGTTATACAAATAGGAGTTGAAAATATCATGAAAGAATTAAAAATACTATACCTATACCCTGACATGTTAGAATTATATGGTGATTATGGAAACATACAAGTATTAAAATATAGACTTGAAAAACGTGGATTTAACTGTATTGTTGATAGATATTCTATTGGTGATGAAAAACCAGATTTTAAAAGTTATGATATCATCTTTGCAGGTGGCGGTGCTGATAATGAACAAAGTATTTTATCAGAAGATTTACTTAAATATAAAGAAGAAATTAAAGAAGCTGAAAATGAAGGTGTATTCTTTTTACTAATTTGTGGTGCTTACCAACTATTTGGTAAATATTATAAAGGTGTTGAAGGAAATATGATTCCTGGTTTAGAAGTATTTCCATATTATACAGAAGCTATCGCAGATAGAAAAAAAAGATGCATTGGAAATATTGTCCTTAATGTTACTCTAAATGGACAAGAAACAAAAGTCATTGGCTTTGAAAATCATGGTGGACAAACTTATGATATTCCCACTCCTTTCGGAAAAGTTTTATTTGGAAATGGAAATAAATTTGGTGATGCAGAAGAAGGATTTTTTAAAGAAAATGTCATTGCTACTTATTTGCACGGTCCTCTTCTTGCTAAAAATCCCGAATTGACAGATTATATTATTAAACATTGCTTAGATAGAAAATATCAAGAAGATATTACTTTAGAACCTTTAAATGACGAATTTGAAAATTTATGTAGAAAACAATTGTTAGATAGATTTTTGAATTAATGTCCAATTGGGGACGTTTCTGTTTGGGATATTTTTATAAAATTAAAAATGTCCCAAACAGAAACGTCCCCAATTGGACAAAATCCCTTTTACAATTTAAATTCTACTGGTTTATGTTCTTTTAAACTCTCTTGAACGTCTAGGATTCTTTGATTTGAAGAACCTCTAAATCTAAGACTTAAATCCTTTTTTTCTTCTTCAAATTTTCCATCTACCATTACATCTATATATTTCAAAAGCTCTTTTGTAGTTTCATTATTAGGAGCCATTTTTTCTACCACATCTTTTTCAAAATCGAAGCCTGTATAACACCATATATTTTTGTCAGGGAATTTTTCTTTTACTTTTTTGACTAATGGTAAAAGTCCTTCTTGATTTTGTTTTTCTAAAGGCTCTCCTCCTAAAAGAGATAGTCCTGAAATATAATCATGGTCTAAATAATTAATTACTTGATCTATTTGTTCATCTGTAAATTTATTGCCATAATTGAAATCCCATGCACATTCATTAAAACATCCTTTACAATGATGATTACAACCACTTACAAATACGGATACTCTAACACCTTCTCCATTTGCTACATCTACTCTTTTTATATCTGCATAATTCATATTCTATCCCTCTTTTCTCCATTTTGGTATTTTATTGGAAATAAGAACCTGACTCGACATAGTTAATAATCAAAAATCTCCGCCGAGTGATCCATAATCTTGTTGTCTTTGAGAATAAAAAAGGGAATTGGATATTCCCTTTTTTATTATTGTATAGAAAAAATCTACTTATAAATGCATTACTCTTTGTTTGATTTCTTTTGTTTTTCCTGCATTCCAGAAGTTTTCTCCTAAATATCCACAAGTTCTTCTAACAACTGTCATTTTTGAATGATCTTTATTTCCACAGTTTGGACATTCCCATTCATTATCTTTATTTAAGATAATCTCTCCATCAAATCCACAAACATGGCAATAATCTGATTTTGTATTAAATTCAGCATATTGAATATTATCATAGATAAATTTAACAGCTGTTTCTAATGCATCAATATTTTTTTGCATATTTGGTATTTCAATATATGAAATTGCTCCACCTGAAGATATTTTTTGGAATTCACTTTCAAATCCTAGTTTTTCAAATGCATCAATTTTTTCCCTTACATCTACATGATATGAATTTGTGTAATATCCTTTATCTGTTACATCTTTAATTGTTCCAAATTTTTCTTTATCAATTCTAGCAAATTTGTAGCATAAACTTTCTGCTGGTGTTCCATATAATGCGAATCCAATATTTGTTTCTGCTTTCCATTTATTAACAGTTTCTCTTAAATGTCTCATAACTCTAATTGCAAAATCATGTCCTTCTGGTGTTGTGTGTGATACTCCTTTCATAACTTTTGTCATTTCATATACACCAATATATCCTAGTGAAATGGTTGAATATCCACCATATAATAATTTATCTATTTTTTCACCTTTTGCTAATCTTGCAATAGCTCCATATTGCCAGTGAATTGGGCTAATATCTGAATGTGTTCCAAGTAATGCATAATGTCTACACATTAAAGCTTCTTTACATAGTTCTAGTCTTTCATCTAATAATTTCCAGAATTTATCTTCATCACCATCTGCAACAATGGCTACTTGTGGTAAGTTGATACTAACAACACCTTGATTAAATCTTCCTTCAAATTTGTAATTTCCATTTTCATCTTTCCAAGGTGATAAGAAACTTCTGCATCCCATTGGGCTAAAGACATTACCTTCATAGTTTTCTCTCATTTTCTTAGCTGAAATATAATCTGGATACATTCTCTTTGCTGAACATTTAACAGCTAATTTTGTTAAATAATCATATTCTCCACCTTTTAAGCAGTTACATTCATCTAATACATATACTAGTTTTGGGAATGCTGGTGTAACATATATACCTGCTTCATTTTTAATACCTTGATATCTTTGTCTTAATACTTCTTCAATAATCATGGCATTTTCTTTGATATATGGATCTCCCTCTTCTAGATGTAAGAATAAAGTTACAAATGGAGATTGTCCATTGGTTGTCATTAATGTATTGATTTGATATTGAATGGTTTGTACACCTGCTTTTAATTCTGCCTTTAATCTATCTTGTACTAAATCTTCTATTATATTGTCAGATAATTTACCTTTATACTTTTTCTCTATCTCTGATTTAAATTTATTATAGCTTTTTCTTAAATATTTTCCTAAGTGTTTTAAATCTACTGATTGTCCACCATATTGGTTACTTGCAACTGCTGCAATAATTTGTGTTGTAACTGTACACGCTACTTGGAAGCTCTTTGGACTTTCTATCATTTTTCCATTCATAACAGTTCCATTATCTAGCATATCTGATATATTAATTAAACAACAGTTAAAGATTGGTTGTACAAAATAATCGGCGTCGTGGAAATGTAAAACTCCATCAGCGTCTGCTTTGGCAATTTTTTCTGGTAATAATAATCTTCTAGTTAGATCTCTTGATACTTCACCTGCAATGTAATCTCTTTGTGTTGAAGCAAGTAAAGTATTTTTGTTTGAGTTTTCTTCTGCTAGTTCTTTATTTTCATTTCTGATTAATCCTAATATTGTTTCATCTGTTGTATTTTGTTTTCTAACTAAAGCTCTTGTATATCTATATACAATATATTTTTTTGCTAGTTCATATTTTTCAATTTCCATTAATTTTTCTTCAATGATATCTTGGATATCTTCAACCAACATTCTCTTTTTATTTAAATCTTCTATATATTGAATGATTCCTTTTATATCTTCTTTATTTGCTCTTTCTTTTGGTTTTACCTCTTGATTTGCTTTCTCAATTGCTATTTGAATTTTTGCTCTGTCATAATCAACAGCTCTTCCATCCCTCTTAATAACTTTCATTTTACATTTCCTCCTTCGATTAGTATGGTTACATTATACCTCTACCATTTTTATTTTCCGTTGCAAAAGCAACACATTATGAAAAAAAACTTTTTACAGTTCTTAATCTCTTTCTCCTCTAAGTTTTTTGTTTTGTTACAAATATGTTACAAAAATATTACAAAAATATTTTTAAACTTTTGTTGCTTTTGCAACTTTTTTACTGTATAATGCTTATGTGATTTTAAAGGAGGAAAAAACGTGAACACTAAGTTTGATATAGAAAATTTCATTCTTGACTTTTCAAATTCTTGTCAAAAAAAGCAAAAAAAAGTCTTTAGTAAAAATGAAGTTGTTACAACTTATATTAAAAACCGAAATCAATTATGTATATTATTAGATGGAAATGCCGATTTAGTGCGTTATGACTTAAATGGTAATCGAACTATTGTAGAACATTTTTCAAAAAATGCTCTTTTTGGTGAGGTATTTTATACGATTACGACCAATAATGAGTTGTTAGTTGAAGCAAAATCAAATTGTACTGTTCTTTTCTATATCTATGATGATATTTTTCATAAATGTAGAAACAATTGTAAATTTCACCAAACCTTGTCCGAAAATTTACCACAATTGATTTTAAATAAAGTAACAGATTTAAATATGAGAATTGAATTATTAACCAAAAGATCTACTAGAGATAAATTACTTGGATATTTTTCTTTACTTTCTACTAGAAAACTAAGTACTTCCTTTGAACTTCCTTTTTCTCTAACGGATTTGGCTGATTATTTAAGTGTTGATAGAAGTGCTATGATGAGAGAATTAAAATTGTTAAAAGAAGATGGCTTTATTGAAAAAGTTGGAAATCGAATTATTTTACTATATAAGTAAAAAAAGAAACCCGTTTTTGTCCAATTGGGGACGTTTCTGTTTGGGACATTTTTATGTAAATATTTAATTTTATAAAAATCATATATAATAAAAATTTATGAAATGACGAATGTGAATGAAATCATATTAGAAAAAATTAAGGTATCTAATAGGAGAATCTCAAATCTTGCTTTGAGAGGTGCCTATTAGATACCTTTAATTTTTCTTTATGATGTAATGTTAGCCGAGGAATGTAATAAATTTTTATTATATATTATTTTTATTTTATAGAATTTTTTAAAAATGTCCCAAACAGAAACGTCCCCAATTGGACAAAAAATGAGTCCGTCCCCAATTTCCCTTTTTACTATTTTGTTGTCTGAATATAATTCCATGAATCTAGACACATATCTTCTAGTGTTTTTTCTGCTGTCCAGCCTAATTCTTCTTTTGCCTTTTTAGGGTCTGCATAACAAGTTGCAATGTCTCCTTCTCTTCTTGCTGTAATTTTATATGGTACTTTTTTGCCTGTTGCCTTTTCAAATGCTTTCACCATATCTAATACACTATATCCTTTTCCTGTTCCTAAATTGTAAATATATAATCCTTCTTTTTCTTTTTCTAATTTTTCTAAAGCTTTTACATGTCCTTTTGCTAAATCAACAACATGAATATAATCTCTAACACCTGTTCCATCTGGTGTATCATAGTCATTTCCAAATACAGATAACTCTGGTAAAGTTCCTGCTGCAACACGCACAACATATGGCATTAAGTTATTTGGTATTCCTTGTGGTTCTTCTCCAATTAATCCACTTTCATGTGCTCCTACTGGATTGAAATATCTTAATATACATATATTCCATGTATTGTCTGAATGGTAAGTATCTTTTAAAATTTGTTCAATGAATAATTTACTTGTACCATATGGATTTGTTGTTCCTCCAGTTTTACATTCTTCTGTTATTGGAATGGTTTCTGGATCTCCATATACAGTTGCTGATGAGCTAAATATAAATGTTTTACAATTATATTTTCTCATGGTATCTAATACAACTAATGCTCCTGAAATATTATTTGTATAATATTCAATTGGTTTTTGAACAGATTCTCCTACTGCTTTAAATCCAGCAAAATTGATAACTGCTTCTATCTCATTTTCTTCAAAAACTTTTTCTAGTTTTTCTCTATCCATATAATTCATTTCATAAAATTTAAAATCTTTTCCTGTTATTTTCTTAATTGCATCTAATACACTTGGTTTGCTATTAGAAAAATCATCTATAATAATAATTTCTTTTCCTGCATTTAATAATTCTACTGCTGTATGACTTCCAATAAATCCAGCTCCTCCTGGTAATAATATTGCCATAAAATCATTCCTTTCTTTTTATTATTTACGCTTATATTATATTACGATATTTCTCAAAGTACAAGCTTATTTTAAAAAATAGTAAATTCTTAGATTCCAATTCAAAGATTCAACCGTATGATAGCAGTAATATATCCTATAAAAAATGAATCGATTTTGCGTATCTAAATTTGAAGTTAGAAAGAACCAATAAAAATGTGAGGGATGTTCATTTTTAATGAAAGCGGCTCACATTTTTATTGTGTCATTTCTACGAAAATTTAGCTTATACAAAATCGTGAATGGCTTTATAGGATATATTACTGCTATCATACGGTTGAATCTTTGCATTAGAACTTTATTTTTTTATTGAGCATTTAATATCATTCCGTCTTTTGTATCTTTTACTTCATATCCTTTTTCTTTGATTAAATCTCTTAATCTATCTGACTCTGCCCAATTTTTTTCTTGTCTTGCTTGTTTTCTTTCTTCTACAAGTTTTAACACTTCTTCTGGAATTTCTATTTCTTTATTTGCTTCTTCTTTATCAATTTTAATTCCTAATACTGTATCAAATTTTAATAATAATTCTGCAATTTCTGGTGATTTTTTAGGATATTTTATCACTTCCCATACAAAACTCATAGCTAAAGGCATATTCATATCATCATTAATCGCTTTATGGAATTCATTTTCTAATCTATCTAGTTCTTTTCTATCTTCTTCATCTAAAGTATCTGTTCCATTTTTATTTGCTTGATAACCATTTCTTAATCTTTCTAATGATTTTGAAGATGCTTCTATTCCTTCCCATGTAAAGTTTAATTTATTTCTATAACTAGATGTATAGCATAACAATTTATATACCAATGGGTCATATCCTTTTTCTTTAATATCTTTTAATAAGTAAACATTACCTAAGCTTTTTGACATTTTACCACCGTTAATTAATAGATATTCTCCATGTATCCAATAGTTAGCTAGTATTTTACCACAAACGCCTTTACTTTGTGCAATTTCATTTTCATGGTGTGTTGGTATTAAATCAATTCCTCCTGTATGAATATCAAATTGTTCTCCTAAATGCTTTCTAGACATGGCTGAACATTCAATATGCCATCCTGGATAACTTGGTCCCCATGGGCTATCCCATTTCATCAAATGATTTTCTGGTGCTTTTATCCATAAAGCAAAATCATATGGATTTTTCTTTTCTGGATCCACATCCACTCTTGCTCCTGCTTTTTGCTCTTCTACATTTAAATTTGATAAAACTGGGTATTTATCTAATTTAGAAACATCAAAATAGATAGCAGTTGATGTTTCATAAGCATATCCTTTTTCTACAAGTTCTTTTACATATTCTAACATTTCTGGAATGTACTCTGTTGCTTTACAAATCACTTCTGGAATCTCTATATTTAAATCTTTTAAATCATCAAAAAATAATTTTGTGTAATGCTCTGCTATTTCTAATGGTGTTTTATGTTCTTCTCTAGCTGATTTAATCATCTTATCCTCTCCTTCGTCTCCATCAGAAACCAAATGCCCTACATCTGTTATATTCATGACATGCTTAATTGTATATCCATTATATTTTAACATTCTTCTTAAAACATCTTGAAATATGTTTGTTCTCATATTTCCAATGGTTGCATCTTTGTATACAGTTGGTCCACATGAATATATTTTAACTTCTTTTTCATTGATTGGCTTAAATAGATCTTTTTCTTTTGTTAATGTATTATATAGATATATATCCACTGTTTCATCATTCCTTTCTTGTAAAATATGTTCTATTTTATCATTCTTTCTTGTTTTAAATTGAGATGTGAAAAAATTCACATCTCAATCTTATCTTGGTGTTTTTAATTACTGAACTACATTTTCTGGTGGTGTTGTATTTCCGTTTTCTCCTGTACTATTACCACCACTTGGAGGATTTTCTCCGCCTCCTGATGGCTCTTCTCCTGTTGTATTTCCGCCTCCTGTTGTATTTTCTCCTGTTGAGTTTGTTGTATTCGCTGTATTTGTAGGTGGTGTCGTATTTTTTGGAGGTTCTTCTGGTTTTGGTTCTGTATGCAATGTACATACTCCATTTATTCTTGTTCCTGATGAACTTGCTCCATTCACTGGCGTCCACAATCCTAATTGTTCTTTAGGAATAACTTCACCATAATAATTTTGTCTAACGTCACAATATTGTGAACAATATTCTGTTGCCACTAATCCTGATTCAGAACAAATTGTCTGACTTCCATGTCCTTCACATTGTTCTGGTAAATTGTCTTGTGTGAAAATTTCTGTATATTTGTTATTACATCCTGTTGTTGCTAAACATCCTGTAGTTCTACATACTGTTTGTTCTACTATACCGCTTGGTCTTGTAAATGTTGCATTTTCTAAATCTTCATGAATTGTTGTCATGACATTATCCCAAAGAACACCAGCTGGGTTATTTCCTGAATAATAAACTGTTTCTGGTTGATCATATCCAAACCAACATGATGCTGCATAATATGGTGTAAATCCACATAGCCATCTATCATAATCATCATCTGTCGTTCCTGTTTTTGCCGCTACATCCATTCCACTAATTGCACAATATGTTGCTGTTCCTCCAGATTTTACAGGTTCTTGTAATATAGATTTCACAATATAAGCATTTTGTTCGGATATCACTCTTGTTTGTTCTTGTTTTGGTGTTAATACCGTATTACCACTAGAGTCTAACACTTTTGTATAGAATGTTGGTGTGATATATACACCATCATTTGCAATTGTACTATATGCTGCTGCCATTTCTAATGGTGTTGCTCCATTGGTTGTTCCTCCTAATGCTAATGATAAATCTGCATCTTCATCTGCATTAATATGACTAAGTCCCATTTTGTTTAGATATTCTATTGATTTACTTGGAGTTAATTCTCTCATAATTTTAACTGCTGGTACATTTAAAGATTTTGCAATAAAATATCGTATATTTACTGAATCATTGCTATATGTTCCACTTTGATTTTTAGGAACATAATTTCCAAAGTCTGTTTGTTGATCCATATATGCTGTTGCTGCTGTTATGACTTTTTCTTGTAATGCTGGTGCTACAACTGCAATTGGTTTAATAGAAGAACCTGTTTGTCTAACACTTTGTGTTGCTCTATTTAATCCTCTACTTTCTGTTTTTTCTCCTAATCCTCCAACTGTTCCTACAACATTTCCAGTTTTATAATCAATCACTACCATTGCTGCTTGTGAATGGTCGTTCTTTTTCTCTCCAGTTTCACTATCAGTTGCTCTTCCAGCAACAATATATTTATCTTTTGCAAATTCCTCTTCCATTTGTGTTTGGATATTAGTATCTACTGTTGAATAAATCGTAAGTCCACTACTATATACATAGTTTTCTGCTAATTGTTGAGACCATCCTTTTTCTTCCATAACTTGGTCAATGACTTGGTCTAAAACAGCTTCTGTGTGATATGAATATGAGGAAGTAGTCGCGATTGCTCCTTTTTGGAAATTTAATCCTGCATCAACTTCTGCAATGGCTGCATCATATTCTTCTTGACTATTGATATATCCTAATTCATTCATTTTATTTAAAGCAACTTTTGTTTGTTTTTTAATTAATTCTGTATTATCTGTTGTTTCATTAAATGGATTATATCTACTTGGAGAACTATTGATTCCTGCCATATAGGCACATTCTGCTAATGTTAAATCTTTTGCACTTTTGCTAAAATAGTATTCTGCACCTAATTCAACACCATGTAAATTTCCTTCTCCACCAACATATAATATATTTAAATATAACTCTAAGATTTGGTCTTTAGATATCATTCTTTCTACTTGGTATGCTTTTGCCCATTCTCTTACTTTTCTCATGATACCTGCTATACCACTTCTCTCGTCATCTTGCGTAATATTTTTTACTAACTGTTGTGTAATGGTACTTCCACCATATGAACTATTTCCTAGTAGAGTATTTAAAATAGCACCTGCTGTTCTTTTTATATCTACACCATTGTGTTGATAAAATCTTTCATCCTCCATGGCTACATACGCTTTTGGTAAATATTCTGCCATATCTTCAAGGGTAATAATTTTTCTTTTCTCATCACCACTTAATTCTGCAATGACCGCACCATTTTGGTCTACAACAACAGAGTTAGCAGCACCAATCGTTAGCTCTTCTTTGGTAATTTCAAAATCATCACCAAATAGTCCAAAAAATACACCTGCTACAACACCTGCTCCAATGACACATAATAATAAAAATACTAATATAAAAATTTTAATTGCCTTCATTAATTTTGGGTGTCTTGCTGAAAATTTTCCTTCACTGTTTTTTGATTTTTTTCCCTTACCTTTTCTATTGGTATTTTGCATTGATATTCTTTTTGTTGCTCTTGTGTCTCTTTTATTAGCTGAATTTGATTTCCTTCTTTTCTTTGCGTTCTTCATATTATATTTTCTTGTTGTTTCTCTATCACTGCTTCTTCTATTACTACTTGGCATATGTTTACCTCCTTGCCAATTTCATTTTGTATTTTCCTATTTTCATGCTTATTCAAGCTTCAGAAAATCGATATCTACATTATATTATATTTTATAAAAAAAGGAAAGTATTTGATTAAATTTTTATTTTGAAATGTAATGAATTGTTACTATTTACAGCCAATAGCATTTTATAGAATGTTGATATATAAATATTTTTAAAGAATTTGGAATGCGACCGAAATTGTTTTACAAATTCTTAAGATAAAGCCATAAAAGGTTCTGTTTCCGGGTATTGTTATGGCTTTATCATTAAAATTTGTTAAACATAATGAAGGGTAGCTTTAAAAATATTTATATATCAACATTCTAATTAGCATCTATTTAAAGCTGTGAATTGTAACAATGAATTAAAAAATTTCATATTAGTAGCATTTTTTAAATAATTGTCTTCATTCCTTTTAAACATTGAATTGTTACAATATCTCTTTTTACTTGTTTAAAAGTTTCTTCTAATGGTTTATTTTTGTACTGTGTTGCTTCATATATATCTTTTGCTGCAAACTTTTCCAAGTGAGGATTGTTTTTCCAATTAACTTCATAATCATTAATATTTATCCCATTAAATCGTTTATTTGTTATTTTTACATTTCCTTTAAAATTGATAATCACTGCTGTATTATAGATTGTGTATCGGTTTATCAATTCTGTTGGAAAGTCTAAATTCAATATGATGTTGGTTTTGGATAATATTTTCCTTTTATTATTTCCTACATTAATAAAAATTCCCTGCTCTTCTGATATTTTCTCTTCGATATTTTTGAAACAATCAATATGATTCGTAACAATTTTCACATATTTATATTTTGTAACCAATTTTTCAATTGCATAAATTGCTAAATCTGAAATATCATTTACTAAAATTCCAATCTTTATCTCTTCCTCTTTTATCTTTAACTTTTTAATTATGTATTCTAAAACATCAAAAAGTAACATTTGAAATAACCATCTTCCGTCTACAATTTCATAATTATATGAATATAGATAATTCATATAAGCTTCCTGTTGTTTGACCTTTTTACTTAATACTAGTTTTTTACTATTTGTTTTATCTAAAATAGTTTTTGTCTTAATTGCTAACTTATATGCCGTTTTTTCATCTAGACTTGTCTCTGTTATTGGTAGAATAATCATATCATTATCTAATTTTACAATATTTAACCATTCAGCTATTTTACTAGGCTTGTCAGTTTCTTTTATATAATACATAAAATCACCTCATATACTTTTCTACTTTAAGTATATTAAGGTGATTATATTTATAGAACTTATTGTTTGTAATTCAGTCTAATGCACAAGTGATAAGTTAACCTATAATTTTTAATTAAGAACAATATCTCTTTTCAATAGTTTATCTTTTACAATACCGATTCCTATAAATTTTTGATTACTATATATTTTATAAATTCCATCTTCTAAATCGAAACTTAATTTTACACCATTAAAAAATAGTTGTAACTTTCTCTCACTTAAATTAATGACTTCTAAACTTTTAAATAACTTTTCAATAGTTATCATATGTTTTTCAATGGTTTCTTTAGTTAAATCTTCAAACAATACAGACTGTTCTACTGTAAATATTCCCACTTTCGTTCTTTGTAATTCTTTCATATATCCAACTGTTCCCATTTTTTTTGCAATATCTTCACACAAACTTCTGATATATGTACCTTTTGAACAACTGACTTCAAATTGAATTTCAGAACTTGCTTTATTTATTTTTAATAATTTTATATCGTATATGGTTATCCTTCTTGGCTTAATTTCTACCTCTTGTCCTTTTCTGGCATATTCATATAGTTTTTTTCCATTTACTTTGATAGCAGAATAGATAGGTGGAATTTGTTCTTGTTTTCCTAGAAAACTTTCTAAAACATTTCTTACTTCTTCGTTTTCTAATAATCTCTCATTAACAGTTTCTTCTTGTATAGTATCTCCTTCTTCATCCCCTGTACTTTTTTTTATTCCTAATTTTAAAACCACTTTATAGGTTTTATCATGATTCATTAAATATTTAGAACACAACGTTCCTTTTCCAATTAATAATGGCAATACACCTGTTGCTAGTGGATCTAATGTACCTGTGTGGCCCACTTTCTCTCCTGTTATTTTTTTTACTTTTGCTACAATATCATGAGATGTATATCCTTTTGATTTATTAACAATTATTATTCCATTCATATTTAACCTCTTTTTTATTTAGATAAATTTTAAGGAAATTTCTTAAAGTTTAATTTTTCTCATTATATATACCAAATACTGATTATAACACTTTCTTTATTTCTTTTATTAATTTTTCTTTTACTTGTTCAACTGTTCCTGTTACTACTGCTCCTGCTGCTCTTGGATGTCCTCCACCGCCAAAAATATAGCAAATGTCAGAAACATTAATATTTGAACCATTTCCTGTTCTCATAGAAACTTTATATAGATTTTCTTCTTTTTCACGTATAAATACAGATACTTTAACACCTTCTATACTTCTTCCATTTTCAACAATTCCTTCATGGTCTCCTGGTTCTGCATGTACGTCCTCTTCATCTTTTTTAGTAATATATGTAAATGCAATTTTTTCCTCTTCCAAAAGTTCTAATCGGTTCATTGCTCTTCTTAATAATTCAAAATTAGATTTTCTTCTGGTTTCTAATACTCTTTGATAAATATCAGATATGTTCACACCTTTTCTTAATAATTCTGCTGTAAACTCAAACGTTTCTGCTGTTACACTAGAATATTTAAATCCACCTGTATCTGTAATAATCCCTGTTACAATACAACTTCCTATGTCTGCATCAATGTCAATATCAAAATATTCAAACATTCCTGCTAAAATTTCACAACAAGCAGGAGATACTGGATTTACAAAATTCAAATCTCCATACATCATATTGCTACTATGGTGATCTATCACTATTGTTTTTTTGGCTTTTTCAAAATATTCTCTTCCAACCAATCTTTTTAAATCAGCACAATCTAATGAAATGGCTAAATCATATGTTTCAACATCTGAAGTCGTTTTTACTGTATTCGCTTCTGGTAAGAAAGCAAATGTTCTTGGAAATTCTTTTACAATAACATCCACTTTCTTTCCCATTTTCTTTAAAGCCAAATTCATTGATAACATACTTCCAACGGCATCACCGTCCGGTGTTTCATGTGCCATTATAACAATAGTTTCTGCTTGTTTTATTTCTACTAAAATATCATCTAACGTCATTTTTTTATTCCTTTCTTCTAATGACAGGGGACACACCTTACCTCTTGGTCATTTCTTCTTTGGGTAGACAAATCTCGCTTTTTAAGAACTTTCTCTCCTCTTTCTTATTTAAATTATTTATCTAAGTTCTTAAAGAAGCGTTAAGATTTGTCGGCGCGAAAAATTGCTTCGCAATTTTTCTGTGCAATATTGTTTATTTGTTGAATAGAAAAATCTTTTTTCTATTCAACAATAAATGTCCCCTCCCCTTGTGATTTACTGTTAACCTTTGCTATAGGTTCCCTCTAATTTTTACTCTTGTTCCTCTTTTTTAGGCATAATCTCTTTTAGAATAGAATCAATTTTAGCACCATATTCAATAGAATCATCTAATTCAAAAATTAATTCTGGTGTATTTCTTAAATTAATTCTTTTTGCCAATTCACTTCTAATATATCCTGATGATTTTTTTAGTCCTGCTAATGTATCTTTTACATTTTTTGAATTTAGAATACTAACATATACTTTAGCAAATTTCAAGTCATTTGTTACTTTTACTTTCGTAACACTAATAAGTCCTGTAACACTTGGATTTTTTAGTTCATATCCAATAATTTGGCTAATTTCTTTTCTATATTCTTCATCAATTCTCCCTAACCTTGGGTTTTCTTTTCCTTGCATATATTTCTCTCCTTTATAAAGTGATTTCACCTTTTGTTTTTTGTTCTAATTTTCTGTCTATTTCATAAGTTAGTATGATTTCTGATTTTTACTCTCAGCTATTCTTCTAGCTTCTCTTATTTGTCTTTCAACTTTTTTAGAATATTTACTCAAAAGAGGTTCATCTCCTTTTCTTTATCATATATAAGAAAAATCGGCCTTACTTAACAATATATCAATTTTTCTATTCTTACATTTTGGAAAAAGGAAAATATAATTTTCCTTTTTATCTTTTTATTTCTTCCATAATATATACCTCAATGATATCTCCCTCTTTGATATCATTATAGTCTTCAATTTGCATTCCGCATTCAAAACCTTTTGTAACCTCTTTTACATCATCTTTAAATCTCTTTAAAGTTGCTAAGTGTCCATCATGAATAACAATATTATCACGAATAACTCTTACTCCTGCATTTCTTTCTACTTTTCCATTTAATACATAAGCTCCTGCAATTGTTCCCACATTTGAAATCCTAAATGTTTGTCTTACTTCTACATTTCCAATCACTTTTTCTTCATATTTAGGTGCTAACATTCCCTTCATAGCAGCTTCTACATCTTCTATTGCTTGGTAAATAACAGAATATTGTTTGATTTCAACTTCTTCTTTTTCTGCCATTTCTTTTGCTGTATGATCAGGTCTTACATTAAATGCAATGATAATCGCATTTGATACTTTTGCAAGTGTTACATCTGATTGATTAACAGCTCCTGCTGCACTATGGATAACTTTTACTCTAACTTCTTCATTTTGTAATTTTTCCAATGATTGTTTTACAGCTTCCACAGAACCTTGTACATCTGCTTTTACAATTAGATTTAATACTTTTAGTTTTCCTTCCTCCATTTGGCTAAATAAATTATCTAAAGTTACTTTTGTTACACTGTTAATTGCTTTTTCTCTTGCTTGACGTTTTCTTCTATCTATCAAATGCTTTGCCATTTTTTCATTCTTAACTTCATAGAAAGTATCTCCAGCTTCTGGTACATCTGTTAGCCCCATAATTTCAACTGGTGTTGATGGTCCTGCTGATTTCACTTTTTTACCTTTATCATTTGTCATGGCTCTAATTCTTCCGATTGATGAACCAACCACAATGGTATCTCCTACATCTAAAGTACCTCTTTGTACTAACATGGTTGCAATCGCACCTTTTGCTTTATCTAGTCTAGCTTCTATAACGGCACCTTTTGCTTGTTTGTGTGGATTTGCTTTTAATTCTAATACATCTGCTTCTAATAATACCATTTCTAATAATTGGTCTATATTTTGATGTTTCTTAGCAGAGATTGGAACATAAATCGTATCTCCACCCCATTCTTCTGGTACCAATTCATATGCCATTAATTCTTGTTTTACTTTATCAATATTGGCATCTGGTAAATCAATTTTGTTAATAGCAACAATAATTGGAATTCCTGCTGATTTTGCATGGTTAATGGCTTCAACTGTTTGAGGCATAACACCATCATTTGCAGCAACTACTAAGATAGCAATATCTGTAATTTGTGCACCTCTTGCACGCATTGCTGTAAATGCTTCATGTCCTGGTGTATCTAAGAAAGTAATTTCTCTATCATTAATTTTTACCATATATGCACCAATGGCTTGTGTAATTCCTCCAGCTTCTCCTTCAATGACATTTGTTTTTCTAATCGCGTCTAAAAGAGATGTTTTACCATGGTCTACATGTCCCATAACAACAACAACTGGTGGTCTTGGTTGTAAATCTTCTTCTCTATCTTCAGATTCGTCAAATAAAATATCTTCCTCCGTTACCGTTTCTTTCTTTGTTGCTGTAATACCAAATTCTTGGGCAATTAAATATGCTGTATCAAAATCAATTTCTTGATTGATGGTTGCCATAACACCAAAACCTAATAACTTTTTAATAACTTCTGCTGTTGTCTTTTTCATTTCTGCTGCTAAATCTTTTACAGTAATGGTTTCTGGAATTTCTATATCTGTTAATTTAAAGATTTTTTGTTTTGTTCTTTCCTCTTGATTTTGATTTTTCTTTTTCTTTCCTCTTCTTCCTCTTTCTGTTGTTAAATCATAATAATCTAGCATGCCACCTTCTTGGTCATCAAACATATTTGATAATTGATTTGCTGTTTTTAATGTTTTTAATTTTCCCTCATCAAAATTACCATTATTAGAATTTTTTCTATTTTTTGCCTTTTTGGTGTTTTTATTTTCATCAAATTTACTATTATTTTTTTGTTTGTCAATATTTTTGTTATATTCTCTTACATTCTCTTTTTCTACTACTTCTGCTGCCATAATATTTTTTATGTTTTTCTCAATACCTTTTTCATCTAATGGTCTTTTTCCATATCGATCATTATTATTGGCATTTCGATTATTAAATCTGTTATTATTTCTATTAAAGTTATTGGTATTATTGTTGTTATTATTGTTAAAACCGTTATTCTTTCTTTGATTATTATAATTATTATTTCTATTTTGATAATGATTATTCAAATTATTATTGTTATTTACTCTTACATTTTTTGTCTCTGTTTTCATATTCTTATTTTCTTCAACCTTTTCTTTTTCTGGAACTTTGCTAGATTTTTCTTCTTGAACAGTTTTCATTTCTGGTTTTGTTTTTACTTCTTCTTTGACAACTGTTTCACTTTTTGCTTCTGTTTTTTCTTCTTTTTTAACTTCCTTTTTTACCTCTTCTTTCTTTGGTTCTGGTTTGTTTAATCCAAATAATTCACTAACTGTCATTGGTTTATTTGGCTTATTTCTATACACAATGTTATAATCTTTATTTGCTTTTCTCTCAACAAAACCAATATTACTATTTCTTTTTTCTTCTTTCTTTACAACCTCTTTATTCTTTTCAACCTCGTCTTGTGCAATAATAACTTCCCTTCTAATGATAACAGGTGTTTCCTTTTTATTTTCTTTTTTAGAATCCTTTTTGGCTTCTTTATTATTTTCTGCACTTTTCTTATTCTCTACATTTTTCTTTGTAATTGCCTCTTCTATTCTTTTTGCCTCTTCTTCTTCCACACCACTTAAATGACTTTTGGCTTCAATATTTAAATTGTTAGCAATATCTAAGACCTCTTTACTTGTTAAATTAAATTTTTTGGCTATTTCATGTATTTTTATTTTACCCAAGAGCTTCACCCCCATTGTTTATTTTTTCTATTTCTTTAGATAAATTTATATCTTGTATACCAAGTATTGCTTTATTTTTCTTCCCTATTGCTTTACTTAAAGTTTCTATATCTGCTATTTGTATCATTGGTACATGAAATTGTTCACATATTTTTTTAAATTTATCTTTTGTTCTATCTGATGAATCCTCTGCTAGAATCACTAACTTTACCGTTTTCTTTTTGATACTATTTTCTACGCTGTCTGCACCAAAAGCTATTTTTCCGTGCTTTTGCAGATAATCCAATTAAACCTAATATTTTCTTATTTACCAAGTATGACACCTCTTAAACTTTCATAAATTTCATCTGATATATGTATATCTAATACTTTTTCTAATCTTTTTGATTTGATTACTTTTTCTAGGCATTTTATATCATCACAAATATATGCCCCTCTGCCTTCCATCTTACCTGTTCTATCTACATGTATCTCATTTTCTTTATTTTTTACAATTCTAATTAATTGATTTTTATCTTTTTTCTCATTACATCCCATACAAGTTCTTTGTGGTATCTTTTTCACATAAAATCCCCCTTTTATTGTATGTTTCTGAATTCTAATTATTCTTCATTTTCTGTTTCTTCTTGTTTTTCTTCTCCTTCTTGTTGAGCTTTCATTAACATTTCTCTAAATTGTGTTTCTGATTTAATATCAATCTTCCAATTTGTTAATTTAGCCGCTAATCTTGCATTTTGTCCCGATTTTCCGATAGCAAGTGATAACTGATCATCTGGAACAATGACTTGTGCAAATTTTTCTTCTTCTTTTATATCTACTGCTAATATTTGTGCTGGTAATAATGCTGAAGATATATAGATTGATGGGTCTTCATTCCATTCGATAACATCTATTTTTTCTCCATTTAATTCATTAATAACATTTTGAATTCTGACACCTTTTTGTCCTACACAAGAACCAACAGGATCAATATTTGGATCTGGAGAATATACAGCTACTTTACTCCTATATCCTGGATCTCTTGATACACTCTTAATCTCTATAACACCTTCATAAATTTCAGGTATTTCAAATTCTAATAATTTTCTTACAAAGTCTGGATGACTTCTAGATACGATAACTTGTGGTGCTCCTTTTGCTCCTCTTTCTACATCTAGTACATATCCTTTTATTTTATCATTTACTCTATAGTTTTCAGTTGGTACTTGTTCTTTTGTTGGCATAATTCCTTCTAGTCTTCCTAAATCCATTACAACAATATTTTTATCTGCCTTTTGAATAATTCCTGAAACGATTTCACCTTTTCTATCATTAAATTCTGTATAAATAATTTCTCTTTCTGCTTCTCTTAATTTTTGAATAATAACTTGTTTTGCTGTTTGTGCTGCAATTCTTCCAAAGTTTCTTGGAACGATTTCTACTTCTACTGAATCTCCAATGTTAACATCTTTATTAATTTTTTTTGCATCTTCTAAACTAATTTCTAATGCACTATCATTTGCGTGTTCCATTACTTCTTTAATAGAATACACGTGTGTTGCACCAGTTTGTGGGTCCATTACAATTTTCACATTATCTAATGCATCAAAATTTCTCTTATATGCTGTTAATAATGCTGTTTCAATTGATTCCAATAAATATTCTTTTTTGATTCCTTTTTCTTTTTCTAATTCTTCTAAAGCTAATATTAATTCCTTATTATCGATTGCTGGTTCTTTTGCTTTGCTTTTCATTTTCTTTCCTTCCTTTCTTACTTTTCAATCCAGATTGGAAAAGAATTAAATTTTGGCACGGAAAATTTCATTTAAAAGGCAAGGGCGCATACGTTTGTATGTAACCGCGTTTTAAATGGAATTTGACAAAGCCAAAATTGTAATTATTTTTCAATTCCAATGATATACGGTTTTAACCTGTGCTATACTCTTTCTTTCGACTTTTATATCATCTTCTAATATGATATATTCTTCATTAAAATCCTTTAATATTCCTTGATATTCTTTATTTCCCAATGCATCTTTTTTGAATAATTTGATAGCAATTTCTTTTCCTTTATTTTGTTCCAATTGCTTATCTTTTCTTAGTACTCTTTCGATTCCTGGTGATGATACCTCTAAGAAATATTGCTCTTTAATATAGTTTGCTTCATCTAGTAAATCTGATATTGCATCATTTACTTTTTCACAATCTTTTAAGTCAATTCCTTCTGGTTTATCAATATAGATTCTTAGGAAATAATTTTTTCCTTCTTTTGCATATTCTACATCATATAAGTCATACCCTATATTTTCTATTTTTTCTTTTAATAGGTTTTCCACTTTTTCTTCTATATTTGCCAAGAAGTTTTCCTCCTTTTTTCAAAATTTAAGAGTGGGATTTGTTCCCACTCTCTCGCTCTTGTTGTTTTCCTTATATATTATACCCACTTTTTACCAAAAATGCAAGTTTTTTTCAAAAAAATTTCATAAAATAGCTGATAACACTACTTTTAATTAAATCCAAAATATATAAAGTATCATAACCATAAATTATACAATTTTAATCATTTATATATAATTGTAAATTTCCTTTTTGATATTCTTCCATAATCCTCATATTAATTTCATTTTGTACATCTCTTGCTTTTTTAGGATGTACCAAATATCTGATATACATTTCTATATGTGATTTTTCTATTTTTATATAGATAATTGGATCTAGATTATTATAATAAATCCTATATTCCAAAATCGCCTCATCAACCGCATCTTCCATTTTCTTTGGAATCTCTTTTAATGTTTCATTATCAAATACAATTTCATATAATATTTCTTCTGTTTTCTTAATATCTGCATCTAAAGGAACATCCACTTTTATTTCATCCCATATATATTTAAACACTTTTGTATAATTTTTTAGTGTTTTTGTAAAGATATAAGAATTTGGTATATGAATAATTCTTCCTGTACTTTGTTCACCATATACTCGTTTTCCTATTTCTAATATTTCAAATCCTAAGGCATGTTTACTAATCACATCTCCCATAACATCGTCAATTTCAATTCTGTCTTCTATTTCAAAAGGTCTTGTTATATTAATATAAATACCTGCAAAAAAGTTAAAAATAATTTCTCTTACCGCAATGGTTAAACCAGCTGATATTAAACTAATAAATGTAATTAATCCAGATAGTTTTTCTCCCCAAAGAAGAAATACCAATATAAAGGAAATGGCTGTTAATATAATTCGGATTTTTCGATTTCTAAAAAATTTCTTTTTATCATTTACAGGTAAATTGGAATATATCTTTTTTATAATCGATTTTATAATTCCAAAGACCAAAAATATTAATGCAGTTAGTATGGTTAATTTTATATATTCACTATCAATTCCTGTAATTTTTCCTATATAATTTGAAAATTCTTGTATATATCCCATCTCTTCCCTCTTTCTTTATATTTATTTTTTGTTGCTAAATGAATACAAAAGAGTTGTACATTCATACAACTCCCCTATATTTTAATATGTTATTTTTATAAAATCCATATTATTCCTTATTTTCTTGATTTTCTTCTGAATTTGTTTCAGCTAAATCTTTCATTGTTAAATTAATTCTACCTTGGTCATCAATATCTGTAACTCTTACAGTTACCTTATCTCCTACATGTAATACGTCTTCCACATGTTTAATTCTATCTTTAGAAATTTGAGAAATGTGTAATAATCCTTCTTTTCCTCCACATCCTAAATCAACAAATGCTCCAAAGTTCATAATTCTAACAACTTCACCATAATAGATTCCGTCTACTTCTACTTCTCTAACGATATCTTCTATCATTTCTAATGCTTGTTCTGCTTTTTTGTTGTCATTTGAATAGATAAATACTTGTCCATCTTCTTCAATGTCAATTTTTACACCTGTTTCTTCAATAATTTTATTAATTGTTTTTCCACCAGTTCCAATAACATCTTTGATTTTTTCTACTTTAATTTGTGTACTTACAATTCTTGGTGCATATGGAGAAATATCTGCTCTTGGTTTATCTAATACTGGAAGCATAACATCTTCTAATATATGTTTTCTAGCAATTCTTGTTTTTTCAAAAGCTTCTTTGATAATATCATAAGATAATCCATCCACTTTGATATCTACTTGAATAGCTGTAATACCTTTTTCTGTTCCTCCTACTTTAAAGTCCATATCTCCAAAGAAATCTTCAAGTCCTTGAATATCTACTAACATGACATAGTCATTTTCATCCTCTGGATTTGTAACCAATCCTGTTGAAATACCTGCAACTGGTCTTTTGATTGGTACACCTGCATCCATTAATGCTAATGTACTTCCACAAATACTTGCTTGTGAGGTTGAACCATTTGAAGATAATACTTCAGATACTACTCTGATAGCATATGGGAATTCTTCTTTTGATGGAATAACTGGAACCAATGCTTTTTCTGCTAATGCACCATGTCCAATTTCTCTTCTACCAGGTCCTCTTGAAGTTCTTGCTTCACCAACACTATATGCTGGGAAGTTATAATGATGCATATATCTTTTTGACTCTTCTGTATCAATTCCATCTAATACTTGTTCTTCACTAATCATTCCTAATGTTGCAACAGATAATACTTGTGTTTGTCCTCTTGTAAATAAAGCACTTCCATGTGTACGAGGTAATAAGCCTACTTCACATGATAATGGTCTAATTTCATCTAATGCTCTTCCATCTACTCTTTTATGTTCATCAAAAATTAAATGTCTTACACATTTCTTTTCTAATTTGTAGATAGCCTCTCCTAAATCACCTTTATGCTCTTCTGCTGCTTCTTGTCCAAATTTTTCTTCATAGCTATTTCCTATTTTTTCTGTTAATTCTGAAATATTATTATCTCTTGTTTCTTTATCTACTTCTTGAACAGCTGTTAACATATCTTCTTTGAAATTAGTTTCTACAAATTCATAAATGTCTTCTGGTACTGCAAATGATTTATATTCAAATTTTGGTTTTCCAATTTCTTCTTTCATTTTTTCAATGAATTTACAAATTTTCTTAATTTCTTTATGACCTTCTTCAATTGCTTTTAACATCACATCATCTGGAACTTCATTTGCTCCTGCTTCAATCATAGCAATTTTCTTTTCTGTTCCTGCAACTGTTAATGTTAAATCACTTTTTTCTCTTTGTTCTTCTGTTGGGTTGATAACGATATTTCCATCGACTAATCCTACATTGACTGCTGCTGTTGGTCCACCAAATGGGATATCTGATATTGATAATGCTGCTGAAGCTCCAATCATTGCTGCTACTTCTGGTGAGTTGTCTTGGTCAACACATAGAACAGTTGCTACAACAACTACATCATTTCTAAAATCCTTTGGAAATAAAGGTCTTAAAGGTCTATCAATTGCTCTTGATGTTAAAATTGCTTTGTCACTTGGTTTTCCTTCTCTTTTAATAAAGCTTCCTGGTATTTTTCCTACAGAATATAATTTTTCTTCATAATCTACTGAAAGTGGAAAAAAGTCAATTCCTTCCTTTGGTTCTTTGGAAGCTGTAACATTTACCATAACAACTGTATCTCCATATCTAACCAATACACTTCCATTTGCTAATCCTGCCATTTTACCTGTTTCAAAAACAAGTTTTCTTCCTGCTAATTCTGTTTCATAAGTTTTAAACATAAAAAATCCTCCTAAATTAAATAAATTTGCACCACTTACAAACTTTAGTAAACTTAATTTAGATGGTAACCTCTATGATGAGCTGGTGAACGATAGGGACATGCCAGCTCATCATACAAGCTACTTACCTAATCTCAAGTTTACTAAAATTTTTTTTAAGCCCGATTATACACCGGGCTTTTTAATTATTGTATAGAAAAAATCTACTTTTATCTTGACCCTATATAGATTTTTTCGTATACAACAAGGTTAAACTTCTTATATTCGTGAAGTACTGCGAAGCAGTCTTCACATTTATGCGTCGAAATCTTTGATTTCGCTAACGCATGTTTTCCTTATTTTCTTATTCCTAATTTTTCAACGATTGTTCTATATCTATTGATATCTTTTTTAGCTACGTAGTTTAATAGGTTTCTTCTTTTTCCAACCATTTTTAGAAGTCCTCTTCTTGAATGGTTATCTTTTTTGTGAACTTTTAAGTGTTCTGTTAATTCATTAATTCTTTCTGTTAAAAGAGCGATTTGAACTTCTGGTGAACCAGTATCATTTTCTTCTCTTTTATATGTGTTAATGATTTCTTGTTTTCTTTCCTTTGTCATCGTTTACACCTCCTATTTTTTTGTTTTCTCCTTTAACTGAGCTTAAGATTTGGTGCTTATCTGTAAGCTAAGTAAAAGGTATGTTGTTTTCCAACATACCTATTTTACTATAGATTTGTAAATTTTGCAAGTCTTATTTTTGAATTTTCAGCATTTTGTCCAATTGGGGACGTTTCTGTTTGGGACATTTTTACAAAATTAAATAAAGTAGTTACAAGAGTTATATAAATTCTGTAACTACTTTGTTTTTTTATTCAATTTAAATAAAATGTCCCAAACAGAAACGTCCCCAATTGGACAAATCAGATTTTCTCTAATATTTCTTTCAATCTGGTATTCTGCTTCGTCAAATATAAATATCCAATTAAAGCCTCAAAAGCTGTTGAATACATATATTCTTGTACATTCGAATTTTTTGGTAAATGATGATTTTGTACATTTCTCCCTCTTCTTACTATATCTTTTTCTTCATCAGTTAACATTTCATAGATTGCATTTAATTTTTCTGCTTGACTTTTTGCTTTTACATATTTAATAGCCTCGATATGTAATTTATGGGGTTTTAAATTTGTTTCATTAATTAATTTATTTCTTATAAATAATTCATAGACTGCATCTCCAATATATGCCCATGTTAATGGTGACATTAATTCCACTTCTTGTTTTGTTCTATCTATTTTTAAGAATTCTTCCATTTCTTTTCTTCCTTTTTTATTCTTATTTTTTCCATACAATTTTTTATATTTTTATTGTTTTTTTTCCAATAAGCCATTATTACAAAATATAATTCTAAATCTTCTATATAAGTAATTTTGATTTTATCATGATTATCTTTTTATAAAAAGTATTTCTAAGCTTCTTCTAATGTAATTCTTCCTATCTTACCATTTTTAAACTCATCTAATAGAATCCTTGCGGTTTTCTCTTCATCAATATTACCACCAGAAATGATGCAACCTCTTTTTTTACCGATTGCTAAAAAGATTTCATAAATATTCTCATTTTCTGGTCTTTCTTCATTTTGCATTTGTTCATTAATATATTCTTCTGTTAGTTTATATCTCTCACATAATTGTTTTGGATAACTTTCTATTAAAAATTTTGCTAAATGATAGGCAATTTCTGTTCTCTGCAAAATATCCTCTTTTATCGTTCCTGTGAACGCAAGATGTAAAGCAACTTCCTCACTTTCAAATTTTGGCCATAATACTCCCGGTGTATCTAATAATTCGATTTTTTCATTGATACGAATCCATTGTTTTTGCTTTGTAACACCTGGTTTATTTCCCACACCAGCAGACGTCTTTTTAGAAATTCTATTGATAAATGAAGATTTTCCTACATTTGGAATACCTAATACCATTGCTTTTATTTTTCTTCCCACTCTTCCTTTTATAGCTTGATCTTTTAATTCTTCTTCCATAATCTTTTCTATTTTTCTAACACATTCCTCTATTCCTTTTCCAGAATTAGAATCTGTTAAAACTGCTGGAATATTTTTTGTTTTAAAATATTCCACCCATTTTTTATTTTGTCTTTCATCTGCCAAATCGCATTTATTTAACACAATAATTTTCTTTTTGTTTTTTGTGATTTCTGCTATATCTGGATTCTGGCTAGATACAGGAATACGTGCATCTAACAATTCAATAACAATATCAACCAACCTTACATCTTCCATAATTTGTCTTTTGGTTTTTGCCATGTGACCTGGATACCAGTTGATATTCATATTATTTTCCATTTCCATCATCCTTTCTTATAATAACATCTCTCAAAAATCTTTTCTAAATTATATTCATATATTCTTTTTACTTAATCATAATATAAGTTGTTTCCTATTCAAGAAAAAAGACATTTGAGACTCGTTCCCAAATGTCCCTAATTTTTTATTATATAGGATTCATTGATACACTCTTTTCTTACATTGTTCTATAATTATTTTTGTCAGCTCTATCATCTAGTTTTCTATCATATGCTTCATTTTTGTAAAACCAATCTGTCTTTTCATCTTTAGGATGTGCTTTTCTATTTTTATCTGCTAGTAAATCTAATAATACCGCTATTGGTAAAATAATTCCTATCAAAGATATGATTAATGCTGTATAGTCATTTAATCCCAATTGTGAAGAATCTTCAATTAAAGTTGTAATTTTTGTTGTCACATCTGATCCAAAATACATTACGTAAGCAATTAAATAAATCAAAGCTCCTGCCATTTTTCTTTTTACGATTAAAATTAAGCATACTAATACAATAAATAATAGGATAATTTCTATTGTTGCATTAAATGGTTGTACAATAAAATTTTGGTGCATTTGTGCCATTAATGCAACCATAATTCTAAATACCCAGTACATTACCATAAAGCAAACTAATAACCATGTAGAAAAATTTCTCATTAGTAATTCCTCCTTTTATTCTATAACAGACAAATCTTGAAAAATTGCGTAGCAATTTTTCTGTGCAACGTTATTATTTGTAGTATAGGAAAAGTAATTTTCCTATACTACAAATAAGGCGAATAAAATTCGCCTTATTTAATTAATCTACAAAATCAAAATCATCTTTAAATTTTTCTTTAAAAATTTCAAAAACTCTATTAAGTGTATCTTCATCATCAACACTTACATAAGATTCTTCATCTGATTCTTCATCTGTATCTTCTACTTTTAGAATAACTACTTCGCCTTCCTCTTCTTCTCCTTCTTCTGCAATTGGTAATAAAACAACATATTCTTCATCTTCTAGTTCTACTAAATCCAAGAATTCAAATCTTACTTCATTTCCTTCTTCATCATTTAATATTACTATGTTATCTAAATCTTCTCCTTCATAATTTTCGTTATCGTTCATAAATTTCTCCTTTCAATTTATTTATTTTATTATACATTACATATAATACATGATTAAAACGAATTTTTCAATGTATTTTTTAATTTATTTAAATATGTTTCCAAAATATATACTGCAGATATAGTATCAACGATATTTCTTTTTTTATGCTTATTCACATCTAAAAAATTCATTGTTTTGTGGGCTGCAACAGTAGTTAGTCTTTCATCAATGACTTCTATTTTTATCTTATTATATTTACATTTTAATTTATGAACAAATTTTTTAGTAATTTCTCCTCTTTCAGACATCGTTCCATCCATATTCAATGGCAACCCTACCACTATTGTATCAATCTTATATGTTTCTAAGATTTCATCTAGTCTTTTTAATACTATTTTATCAGAATTGTTTCTTTGTATTGTTTCCAGTCCTTGTGCTGTTATATTCAATTCGTCTGTTATCGCTATTCCTACTCTTGCATCTCCATAGTCTATTCCTAATATTCTCATATTAGTCCTCTTCTAATCCTATATATTTTTTTAACATTTTTTCCAACAATTCATCTCTTTCAATTGTTCTAATTTTATTTCTTGCATCATTATGACTTGTTATATATGTAGGGTCTCCTGATAAAATATACCCTACGATTTGGTTAATAGGATTATAACCTTTTTCCATTAAAGCTTCATACACGTCTTTTAAAATTTCTTGGCTTTTTGCATTTTGTTCTCTCTCTACTTTAAAATTCATTGTTTTATCAAATTCCATACAATTTCCTCCTTATTCGTTTTTTATTGTATAGTAAACTCAAACTTTTATCTCAATTATAATAATCACAATATTAATCATCATATATTGGTTATATCACTTTCTTGTATATCTGCATTATCTAAATATTCTTCCAATTTTTTTAGAACTTCTTCCAATCCAGTTCCTTTATAATATGACGATAATACAACATTTATAATTGGTGTTACTTCTTGTTTTGACATATCCATATTCTTATTTTCATTACTTTCAGTTGTATACTCTATTCCGCTTTCTGGTAAAGATATTTTCATTTGTTCAATATGCTCTTTGATATCATTAATAAATGCTGCTACTCCTTCTGTATCTACTCCTGAGAAAGCAATAACAAATTTAGGTCCCATATATCTAACAAATACATAATCTTCTGAAATATTATCTTGGACATATCGGCTAATTTCTTTTATAACTTGATTTCCTAATTCTCTACAATAATTCTTATTAATCTCTTCTATGTTAATAATTTTAAACATACAAATTGTTGATATGGTATATTGATCTATAATTTTTTTACCTTCTCCATATAAGTATTCTTCTGAATACAATCCTGTAAACAAATCTGTTCTTACAATTGACTCTAATGTTTTTTGGTGTACAACTGTTTTTAATACAGATACAATATTATCTTTTATAACTTCTAAAATAGTTATATCAACATTATCAAAATCATGTGGCGTACCACTTTCTAGTATCCAGTATCCAATATATACATTATCTATATATAATGGAAAGAATATTGCTGATTTTGCTCTTCCAAATTCCATTTTTTGATATGGAAGTCTCTCATTCTCATTATTGACAGTAACATATTTTGGAGTAGCTGTTTGTATACTGTCCTTAAACATATCTACATCTTGTAAAGATTTTAATGAATCCCAGTGTCTTTGATCTACATTAGATGCCTTTATTTCATATTCTGCACCATTAAAAACAACAATGGTTGAATATTTAATTTCATATTTTTCAATTAATATATTATTTATCTTTTTTATTTTTTCATCTACTGAAGATGTTTCGCCAATTGCATTCATAAAATCTTGTACAACTTGTAGATTAGTAATTTTCTGATTAATATTTTTAAATTTTTGAATTTTCTGGCTAATTTTTACATTATAAACAACTAGTACAATTACAATTATTACTAATACTACAGCAACCCCTATTATCACTGTTAATTCCTCCTATTTAAAAATTTCTTTTCATCTGATTTAATGTATTATTCATGCTTGGAGAAAATACACCTGACTGACTATTTTCTCCTCCAACTGTTGGTGGTCTATATGTTCCCTTGCCTGAAACTAATGGATATATCATATTTCCTAAAGATTTTAATATCTGCATAAAATTCTTAGAATATCCTTTTAAATCAATATCACAATTAATAATTCCTTCTAAATATTTTATATATATTTCTTCTTCAAAAGGTATTGTTATATATTTTATTAAACTTCTATCAAATAATTCTGTCATAAATGACATAGCAGGATCATTATAAAAAGCCATTCCTCCAATGATTGTTTTCTCATTAATTCCTTTAATTTTTACAAATTTATTTAATATAATCTTTAATTTTCCTTCTTCTAGTATATTTTTTGCCTTTAATTCTCTTAAAAAAGCTGTGAGTGGTTGTATTGTAAGGATATCTAATGATTGTACTAAATAAGTTTCTAATGATTGTTTAAAATATCCCACTGGTGTATTAAAATCACAATCAATTAATATCAAAGAATAATTTTTTACTAATGTTTCTAAAATTTCATCTACTCTGCTAATAGAATCTTGTTCATCTGGTAAAGATGTAAACACTGTTAAATTTTTATTTACTTGTATTCCATTCGCGATTCCTTCTGACAATTGTTCAATACTATTTGCAGCAATATTTCTTAAAGCCTCTTCATTTTTTGTATATATATAATATGAATTTCTATTAGCTGTTGTATCTAAAATGGCTACATTGATTCCCATTGATGATAATAATTGTGCTACATTATTTACAATAAATGATGTACCATTTTTACTTGTTCCAACAAATGTAACAATTTTCTTATCAGATGTTAAAAGTGATGATATATCTATTGTTTGAACATAATCATTGTTTTTTCTCGTCATATCTCTTGAATTTGAAGGAGCATATTCATCATATGTATTTTGATAACTTTGTTGATATTGATTGTTATAAGAATTCTGATTCATGTTTTGAGAATAATTAAATGATGGTTCTTCTTTATGATTAGAATCAGATTCTGGTATAGAATCAACTTCTTCAAATCCTGGTAATACCATATCATTTTCCTCATTATCTTGAGTATTATCAAATCCTGGTAAAATTGTATCATTTGTATCATCTTCAAATCCTGGTAAAATAGAATCAGAAGTGTCATTATCATCTTCTTCTTGGAATCCAGGTAATATTGTATCATTACTATTGTCTTGAAATCCTGGTAATACCATATCATTTTCTTCTGTTTCTATTTCATCAAATCCTGGTAGTACAGTATTCTCTTTAGGCTCTTCAAATCCTGGTAAAATTGTTTCTTCCTCCACAGGAACTGGATTTTTTCTTGGTCTTCCCCTTCCTCTTTTGGCTGGTTTTGTTTCTTGTGTTGTCTCCATAGGGACTGGATTCTTTCTCGGTCTTCCTCTTCCTCTTTTTACTGGTTGTTGTGGTGTTTGTACTACTTCCTCTACAGAAGCATCTGGTGTTTCTAATATTTTTGATTCTCTTTCTGTATTTTTATCTTCTTCGTTTATAGTTGAAACAGATTTTACTTGTTGTGCTACTTGATGAACTGACTGTTGTTGTGTTACTTGATGTAAAGTTTGTTGTTCTTGTGTTTTTTTAGGTTTAGACATTTTTTTAACACCTGTCATATTCACAGAAGAAGGTATAACAACTGGTTTTGTCATTGCAATTGTTTTATCCTTTGGTTTTAGCAACTTTTCACTTGTTCCTGCTTCTTCCTTTTTCTTATCCTGTCTTAAACTATTTGATACTTTATTATTAAATGACATGATTTTCTGATATTTAGGTGATCTTTCTTCTAATACCGCTCTTACATTTAATGGTAAAAACTTTGTAATAATTCTCAATTGTGTGTCATTGTATTGTGCTGCAATATTATTAAAACTGTCAATATACCTATCTTCATCTTTTCCCAAACTTTTATAATGTGCCAAAATATTTTGTATTTCCATTTCGCTAACATCATTTTCATTTTCAGCTTGGTAAGATACTTCTTCTGCATCAATCTTATAATATGCTTTTGCTTCTTTTTTTAATCTTGGTCTATGAATTAGTCGACAAACTTCATCAACACTTCTATCATTTCCAAGTATAGCATTGTAAACTCCTATACCAAATAATTTTACTAACATTTGCTCAGATTTTGTTCTTCTATCTAAACAAATTAAGATAATTGGTATGTCACTTCCCCTCATATTAGATGCTTCATCACTAATACTATCTAATTTTTCAAATATAAATTTATCAATTTGATCATATTGCGTATGTGAAAAAGCCTCTAAATCTTCGCTGATAACAATTCTATCATACGATTTATCCTTTTGTATTTCTTTTAATATTGCATTAAAGTAATATACATTTTTATGTGAAATAATTTCTTTATATTCTTTTTGATATTTTTTTATAATAGCTTGTGAAATTTCCTCATTACTTACAGCAAATAAAACTTTCATTTGTTACCCCCTTCCAAATTTTACAAACACTGCAAATGCTAGTGGTAATACTTGGCATATAATTAATATTGTTACAAAAGTTACAATTAGTCCTAGACCTTTCTCTAAAGTATCTAATTTTCTAATACCTACTACATATTTGTGAATAGCACCTATAGCAATTCCTAGAAAACAAAATGGTATACTATAAATTCTAATGATATTTAATATATAGGCTACCAGTCCATATATATCTGAGCCATATTTTTCTTGATAATCTTTTAAAGAATTGGCTGTATTTTCTTTTATTTCTACCAATCTACTTTCTGTTTCTTCATCAATTGCTTGATCAGCTGCATTAACTGTATTTGTGCAAATAAACATTCCAAAAACAATTATGAATATTGTAACAATGATTATTGCTTTTTTCATCTATCTGTTGCCCCTTTCTTCTTTATTTTTGGCAAAATACTCCCTATTTTTTCTTATACCTATATATCATACAATAACTTTAGAAAAATAGCAAGAATTTTTTACAATTTATTATACAAATATTACATACGCTAATATACACAATTTGTTCAATTTTTATCTGTTTCATATATAGATTATAAAAAAGAATATAATATAAACATCACAAAACTAAAAAATATATAAAATTTTAAATCGTTATTTTTACTTTTTTCCCTTTCTTTTCTTTTGTTTTCACATAATCACCTATCATCATTTTACCCTTTGTGTCTATTTTTGTCAATTTAAAATTCTGGAAAATTCCTATTGTTTTTTCCTATTGATTTTCTTGCTTTTTTATACTATGATATAGTTGTTTACTATGGAGGAATTTATGAAAAAAACAAAGATAATTTTAACCATTATTACAATTATCTTAATTTGTGTTGTAATTTTTCTTGGATTTTTAGTTTTTCAAAAATATGTATTTAAAAAAATTTTTGAAGATGATATTTTAAGTTTTGCTGATAAAAACCAGTCTACAATTTTCACAGTGGATTCTATTACTTTATTTAGTAGTGCTGATGCAGGTTACAAAACAAATACCGCCAATAACTTCACAATACAAAATTTATATCAATACACAGATATTGCTTTATTTATAAAAAATACATCTGATAAAGATACATTAGAAAATACTTTAAAGAAAGTTTACATTGAAAATATACAATTTTCAAACACACCAAAACTAGGAGAACCAAGCTTATATTTTAAAAGTATTAATGCTTTTTCCAAAAGTGATATAACAGAAGAAAATAAAATCACAGATGCTTTTGAATTTACAGTTTCTTCTAGCGATGAAGCAGATTTAAGCACACCAACTTTATATAATAATTTAGCAAACCCTTTAACTCTTAGTTATGTGAATTCCAATATAAAATCTGATTATACCATAACAGATATTTCATCACCGATTACATATGATGGTTCTTTATTGCAAAAATGTAATATTAATCTAGAAGATATCAGTTGTAACCTTTCCTTCGATATTTATATTACCAATAATCTAGATGAAGATTTTAAAACAACTGTGTCTATTGATATTCCACTTTCTTCTGAAGATAAAACTATACTTGATGGTAATTTAACAATCAAACAAGATACAAATTATACTTTTTATCGATATAACTAATACATAATTCTACATGATTGTGGTAGTGTATAATAAATTACAGATATTATCTGGATGAGGAGGATTAATAAAAATGAAAACAAATTTACCAATTTCTGAACAACTAAAATTAAAATATCATAAAACGGTCGAAGTTACAAATTTTAAAGATATGTTATACAGATCTAGCGAAAATTTTAAATCTAGAACTGCTTTTAAAGAAAAAGACGAGAATGGAAATATAATTTCTATTACTTATGAAGAATTTAAAAATGATGTTGTCTATTTAGGAACTGATTTAATCAAACGCGGCTTTTTAAACAAACCAATTGCCGTTATTGGAAAAAATAGTTACAAATGGTGCGTCTCTTATATGGCTGCTTCTATCGTAGGTGTTGTTGTTCCCATTGACAAAGAATTACATTGTGATGATGTCATTAATTTTATGAATGTTTCAGAAACAGTTTGTATTTTAGGAGATTTAAAAAATTTATCTTCTGTAAAAGAGAATGCTAACAAATTGAATAATAAAGAAACTGTACTGGTTTCTTTTGATAAAATCGATTCTAAAACAAATGACATTTTATATTTTGATAATATTAAAGTTATTGGAAAAGATAGTTATTTAAATGGATTTCACGATTTTGATACAATTCAAGTTGATCCTGATGAATTACGTATTTTGTTATTTACTTCTGGTACAACTGGAAATGCCAAAGGGGTTTGTTTATCACAAAGAAATATCTGTTCTAATATCCTTTCCACTTATGGAATTGTAAAAGTAAAAAGAAGTGACTTATTTTTCTCAGTCCTTCCTTTACATCATACCTATGAATGTACATTAGGCTTTTTACTACCCATTTATAGTGGTGCTAGTATTGCTCATTGTGAAGGGTTACGATATATTTCCAAAAACATGGCTGAATTTCATCCTTCTGTTATTTTATGTGTTCCTTTACTTTTAGAAAAAATGCATAAAACAATTGTTAGAAATATGAATAAAACATTGCCAGAAAAATATAGAAAGGAAAATCAAGATGAAAATCCATTTGATAGCCTTCCTTTCTTTATAAAGAAAATTGTTAAAAACAAAGTCAAAAATACACTTGGTGGAAGATTACGTGTATTTATCGTCGGAGCTGCCGCTGCTAATCCAGAAATTTTGTCTGATTTTAGAAAGTTAAAATTAAATACATTACAAGGATATGGTTTAACAGAGTGTTCTCCTTTAGTTGCTGGAAATACAGATTTCTTCCAAAAAGATGATGCTGCTGGACTTCCTATTCCCAATGTAGAATATAAGATTGATTCTCCAAATAACGAAGGTGTTGGTGAAATTATTGTCAAAGGTCCTAATGTCATGTTAGGATATTACAATAACCCAGAAGCAACTGCAAACGTTATGAAAGATGGCTGGTTCCATACAGGTGATTTAGGAAAAATTGATGAAAATGGATATTTGTATATTACCGGTAGATGTAAAAGTGTAATTGTAACGAAAAATGGTAAAAATATTTACCCAGAAGAAGTAGAATATTATCTAAATGATAATCCTTTAATTTCTGAATCTTTAGTACAAGGAATTCAAGAAGAAGATGATGATGAAACTTATGTAAAAGCACAAATATATCCAAATTTAGAAGCCATCTCAGAATATTTAAAAGGTAGTGTTCCTACGAAAGAAGAAATTAAGAAAATTATTTCTGATGTTGTTTCTAGTGTTAATAGTAAATTACCAAATTATAAACATATTAAGGGATTTATTATTAGAGATAAAGAATTTGAGAAAACAACTACTCAGAAAGTAAAACGATATGGTGACAATATGAAATATGATGAGAAATAATGTCCAATTGGGGACGTTTCTGTTTGGGACATTTCTATTATATTCATTTAATTAAAAGCAAATGTAGTAAATTTTATTCATGACTCGGCGAGCATTGCAGAATAAATAAATTCTAAAATTCTTCCATTTGCATTTGTAATTTCATAAAATTTACTACATTTGCTTTTTTCAAAAAAAATAATCTCATAGAAAAATGTCCCAAACAGAAACGTCCCCAAAAGGACAAAAGAGAAGTGAAAACCACTTCTCTTTTTAAGACAAAGTTGTTTTTTATTGAATAGAAAAATCATTTTTTCTATTCGTCAAGCAACTCTAAAGGATTAGCAACATCCTCCTCTGTTACCTCCACAACAACAGCATATTAATAATATAAGGATTATAATCCAGCAGCAATCATCACCAAATCCGAATCCTCCACATCCTCTGTTCTCTGGCATAGTCTAGACCTCCTTCCGTTAAAAGAACTATGTTTTTCTTTTCTTTCTTCTGTATGATATATAATATGTTTTTTATTGATTTGTGTTACTGTTTCTATTTTTTATTTTTAAAATCGAATTTTCTTTTATGCCAGTTTTTTCAAGATGTTTGGAGATCGGTTCTCAAATTTTTTTGAATTTTTTTAAATTTTTTATAAAAATCTATTGACAACTTATTAAAAATTTTGTATACTAGGTTTCGTCGAAAGGACATGGTCGCTTAGCTCAGCTGGGAGAGCATCTGCCTTACAAGCAGGGGGTCACAGGTTCGAGCCCTGTAGCGACCACCATGTTTTTTACGGCCCCACCATGTTTTTTACGGCCCGGTAGTTCAGTTGGTTAGAACGCTAGCCTGTCACGCTAGAGGTCGACGGTTCGAGCCCGTTCCGGGTCGCCATTTTTTTGTAAATTATTCAAATTTATGGCTTCATAGCTCAGTTGGTAGAGCAGAGGACTGAAAATCCTCGTGTCAGTGGTTCGATTCCACTTGAAGCCACCAGAAAGTAGTATTTAATAAAATACTACTTTTTTTATTTTATATAGAGATGTGTGGAATCGAAATTTAAATATGTATAAATAAATTGACTTTTTTTTAATATAATGATATAAAAAATACATATTAAATTTGAAAGGAGTATTTTACATATGAAAATTTTTATTGCTGCTTTTTCTGGAATTTCTGGATTAATTGGTCTTATTTTTTTCATTAGTGGAATGATTATTCTAAAAAATAGAAAGAAAAAAGAAAAAAATTGTACCTCTAAAACTCATGGAAAAGTTATTGATATTCTTAAACATGAAAATAGAGGTATAGATAGTACCTATACTTATAGTTGGCATCCGGTATTTGAATATACAATAGGCAATTTAAAATATGTTAAAGAATCTTTCTATGGTTTTTCAGAGTCAAAATTTGCTATTGGACAAGATGTTGAAATCTTGTTTAATCCAGAAAATTATAATGAATTTTATGTTGCTAATGAAACCCTTCCCAGAACACTTGGAAGAATATTTACAATTATAGGTATCTTATTAATAATTATTGCTATTTTGATACCAATTATACTTTTAAATTGTTTTAGTTCATCTTTTTAATGTTAATTTTTTGTAAATTTTATACCCTACCTTTAATTTGTAAATTCCAATAAATAATATAATTTTATTTTCAAAAAATAGAACGTCACTGAAGTACACTTCAAACGTTCTATTTTTTATATTTACTATATTGATTAATACATTCCATCCATGCCTGCTGGCATTCCTTCATGTCCACCACAGTTGCAATCTTTCTTTTCTGGTGCATCTGTAACTAAACTTTCTGTTGTTAATACCATTGAAGCAATTGATGCTGCATTTTGTAGAGCACTTCTTGTAACTTTTGTAGGATCTACAATTCCTGCTTTTTTCATATCTACATATTCTTCTTTTGCTGCATCAAATCCGATACCTGCTTTTTCATTTTTAACTTTATTAACAATAACAGCTGGTTCTAATCCTGCATTAATAGCAATTTGTCTTACTGGTTCTTCTAATGCTTTTAATACTATTTTAGCACCTAATTGTTCTCCACCTTCTAGTGAATTTACTAATTTTTCAACAGTTGGAATCACATTTACTAATGCTGTTCCACCACCTGCAACAATACCTTCTTCTACTGCTGCTTTTGTTGCAGATAAAGCATCTTCTATTCTTAATTTTTTATCTTTCATTTCTACTTCTGTTGCAGCTCCAACACCGATAACAGCTACACCACCAGCAATTTTAGCTAATCTTTCTTGTAATTGTTCTCTATCATAATCACTCTTTGTTTCATTGATTTGTGCTTTGATTTGAGCAACTCTATCAGCGATTTGTTGTTTATCTCCTGCACCATCAACTATAATTGTACTTTCTTTTTGTACTTTTACTTGTTTTGCTCTACCTAATTGTGCAATTGTTGTATCTTTTAATTCTAATCCTAAATCTGATGTGATGACTTCTGCTCCTGTTAATGTAGCAATATCTTGTAACATTGCTTTTCTCTTATCCCCAAATCCTGGAGCTTTAACAGCTACAACATTTAATACACCTCTTAATTTATTTAAGATTAATGTTGATAATGCTTCTCCTTCCATATCATCACAAACAATTAATAGTTTTCCTGATTCTTGCATTAAACTTTCTAGTAAAGGTAAGATTTCTTGAATATTACTTATCTTTTTATCTGTTAATAAGATATATGGATTGTCTAAAACAGCTTCCATTTTTTCTGTATCTGTTGCCATATATGGTGATAAATATCCTTTGTCAAATTGCATTCCTTCTACAACATTTAATTCTGTATTTGATGTTTTTGATTCTTCAATTGTAATAACGCCATCTTTTGAAACTTTTTCCATTGCTTCTGCAATTAAGTTTCCAATTTCTTCATTGTTTGCAGAAATACTTGCAACTCTTGCAATATCATCTTTGCCATTAACATCTGAACTGATTTCTTTTAATCCTTCTACTGCAGTATTTACAGCTTTATCCATACCTCTTTTGATTGCCATTGGGTCTGCACCTGCTGCTACGTTTTTTACACCTTCTTTAATCATGCTTTGTGCTAAAACTGTAGCTGTTGTTGTTCCATCACCTGCAACATCATTTGTTTTTGTTGAAACTTCTTTAACTAATCTTGCACCCATATTTTCAAATTTATCTTCTAATTCAATTTCTTTTGCAATTGTTACACCATCATTTGTAATAAGTGGTGCACCAAAGCTTTTATCTAATACAACATTTCTTCCTTTTGGTCCTAATGTCACTTTAACAGTATCTGCTAATTTATTAACACCTTCTAATAAAGATTTTCTTGCATCTTCTCCAAATTTAATAACTTTTGCCATTTTAATCAAACTCCTTTCAAAATTTTGAATAACTATCTTTTTTATTTAAATTTATTTTTTCTGTATTATTCATCATCAGATATCATATTATTGTTTTGCAATACCGCGTAAGCGACCAAACGAACGTTAGTGGTGCGATTGGAGCAACTTTCCTTCGTTGAAAGATTTATCTTTCAACATAAGTAGTTGCGACACACAAGGTATAAGAAATAATCATATGATATCTGATGATGAACAGTTTTTTATTCTACAACAGCTAAAATATCATCTTGTTTTACGATAATATAATCTGTTCCTTCATATTTTACTTCTGTTCCAGAATATTTACTAACAATAACGTTATCACCTTTTTTTACAATCATTGTTTCTGGTTTTCCATCTATGATTTCGCCAGGTCCTACTTCTATAACTTCTGCTACTTGTGGTTTTTCTTGAGCAGCCTGTGCTAGTATAATTCCACTTTTTGTTGTTTCTTCGCCTTCTTTCATTTTTATTAATACTCTACTTCCTAATGGTTTAATCATTTAAATTACCTCCTTTATTTTTAGCACTCTATCTTTGTGACTGCTAATAATGTATACCCATTTTTATGAAATGTCAATACTATTTTTTGATTTTTCACATAAAGTTCACACATTTATTATATTACTTGATTTTTCAATATATTCCTAAATTCAAAATCTTGTAATATTTGTCCAAATAAAAAAAGAAGAGCTGGAAAAAGCTAATCTTGATTCAACGAAAAACTAAATACTCCTGTAGAAGAGAGCCTTGTACCCCACACAAGGCTCTTTTTCTATTTTTTAATGTCTCAAATTTTTTTATTTCTCTACAACTACTTTCTCATCTTTAACAGCAATCTTGTTAACTTTATTCTTTTTCAACTTACCATCTAATATTTCTTCAGCTAAACTATCTTCTAATACACTTTGAATCGTTCTTCTTAAAGGTCTTGCACCAAAGTTTTTATCAATTCCTTTACTTGCAATTAACTTTTTAACAGATGGCTCTAATTCAATTTCTATTTTTTGGTCTTTTAATCTATCCACTACTTCTTTTAGCATAATATCAATAATCTTATCAATTTCCTCATCTGTTAATTTATGGAATACAATAATTTCATCAATACGATTAATAAATTCTGGTCTTAATTCTTTTTTCAAAGCCTCCATAACTTCTTTTTTGGTTTCTTCATATTCTTTTTGTGTATCTTCCGTATTTTTAGCATTTGAGAAACCTAAAGATTTTTTGTCTGTAATTAATCTTGCTCCTATATTAGAAGTCATGATAATAACTGTATTCTTAAAATTAACTGTTCTTCCTTGGCTATCTGTTAATCTACCATCTTCTAATATTTGAAGTAACATGTTCATCACATCTGGATGCGCTTTTTCAATTTCATCAAATAAGATAACAGAATATGGTTTTCTTCTTATTTTCTCTGTTAATTGACCACCTTCATCAAATCCTACATATCCTGGAGGTGAACCAATTAATTTAGATACAGAATGTGGTTCCATATATTCAGACATATCAATTCTTATCATAGCATTTTCATCGCCAAATAAGCATTCTGCCAATGCTTTTGATAATTCTGTTTTACCTACACCTGTTGGTCCTAGGAATAAGAATGAACCAATTGGTCTCTTTGGATCTTTTAACCCAACTCTTCCTCTTCTGATTGCCTTTGCAACTGCCTCTACGGCTTCATTTTGACCAATTACTCTTTCATGCAAATTTTCTTCTAAATGTTTTAATCTTTCATTTTCATCCTCTGTAATCTTTTTGGCTGGTATTCCTGTCCAGTTAGCAATTACTTCTGCAATATTTTCCTCTGTAATGTCTGTTACAGATTTATTATTTTTATTTTTCCATTTATTTTGTTCCTTTTCATATTTTGATTTTAATTCTCTCTCTTTATCCCTTAAGGATGCCGCTTTTTCAAATTTTTGAATTTTAACAGCTTCTTCTTTGTCTTTTGTTACATTGGCAAGTTCTTCTTCCAATTCTTTTAAAGAATCTGGCTCTGTATATGTTTTTAATCTGGCTCTTGATGCTGCTTCATCTATTAAGTCAATTGCCTTATCTGGTAAATATCTATCATTAATATATCTAACAGATAATTTGACTGCTGCATCAATTGCCTCATCTGTTATTTTCACATTATGATGGGCTTCATATTTATCTTTAATTCCTTTTAAAATCGTAATGGTATCTTTTTCTGATGGTTCATTAACCGTTACTGGGCTAAATCTTCTCTCTAAGGCAGAATCCTTTTCAATAAATTTTCTATATTCATTTAATGTTGTTGCACCTACTAATTGAATTTCTCCTCTTGCCAATAATGGTTTTAAAATATTTGCTGCATCAATTGCTCCTTCTGCAGAACCTGCTCCCACAATTGTATGAACTTCATCAATAAATAGGATAACATCTCCTGCTTTTTTGACTTCATTCAATGCTTTTTTGATTCTTTCTTCAAAATCTCCTCTATATTTTGCTCCAGCTACCATACTAGAAATATCAACAGTAACCACTCTTTTATTTTTTAGAATTTCTGGAACATCTCCTGACACAATTTTTTGTGCCAATCCTTCTACAACTGCTGTCTTACCAACACCTGGTTCACCAATTAAACATGGATTATTTTTTGTTCTTCTTGATAAAATTTGGATAACCCTTTCAATTTCTTCTTTTCTTCCAATAATTGGATCTAATTTTCCTTCTTTTGCTTTTTCAGTTAAATCTTCTCCAAATTGATTTAATGTTGGTGTTTGGTTATAACTTCCAGATTTTCTTCTTCCGCTTTTAGAATCACTTTCTCCTGCTAAGTCTTCACCTTCATTAATCACTCTTATGATTTCTCCATACAGTTTTGGAATATTCACATTTAATTCAATTAAAATTCTTGCAGCTACACTATCTCCCTCTCTTAATAATCCAATTAAAAGATGTTCTGTTCCTATATAGTTATATCCTAATTTTCTTGCTTCAATAAATGCATTTTCAATAACCCTTTTGGTTCTTGGCGTAAATCCTAATGTCTCTTCAATTGTTTCATCTTTTCCCACCAATTCAATGGTTACATCTATGATATTTTCTGGTGTAATCTCTTGGTTTTCTAATACTTTAGATGCTACACCACTGCCTTCTTTTGCTAAACCATATAGCAAATGTTCTGTTCCAATATATCTATGTCCTAATTCTAATGCTGCATCATTGGCAATCTCTATTGCCTTTTTTGCTCTACTTGTAAAATTATATGTCATTATTATCACCTTACCTTTCTTTTTTTGTCCCATTGGGGACGTTTCTGTTTGGGACATTTTCTATTTTTGCTTTATTCTGGTTTCAATATATGATATAATTTACTTATGCTACCTAGCATTGTAACTTGTAATTCCGAGTCTTTTCTTGGATTGTTTCAACTATGGAAGGAGGATTTTCCATGAAATATTGCTCATTGATTTTTGTACTGGCTCTTATTAATTTATTAACAAGTTCTAACAAAGACATCGTGTATATCTTACTTGCAATTGCTATAGCCACTTTGTCCATCTGCGATGTGCTAAGTAAAATTATAAAAAATATCAATGACAAATTATAATAAAACTTCCAATTAGCCTCCTTGTGAGGCTATCTTTTATTATAAAAAATTATTTTTTTATTGATTAATTACCTGTTTAATCATTTCAGCTCTCTTGATTTCCCTATCTAATCTTTCATATTGCTCTCCAAAATATTTTTGTAAATTACCTGTCCCAATGTATAAGTACAGTTTTTGAATTTGTAAATCAGATAATTCTTTTAAAATCCCTAAATCTACTCCTAGTTTTACAGTAGACAATAGATTTTCTGCTTCTTCCATAGTAATCTTCTTGCAATTTGTTAAAATTCCATAATTTCTATAAATTAAATCTTCAACTTCAATACCTTCATTTGCTAAAAATCTTCTAGCTTCTCTTTCTTGTTTGATAACTTTTTCTACAATAATCTTAATATTTTGTATAATCTCATTTTCTGTAATTCCTAATGTTTTCTTATTAGATATTTCATACATATCTCCAACAATATGGCCTGCTTCATCATAAACTCCTTTGATATTGATACCAAAATTATTAATGGCTTCTAACACTTTTTCTGTATTTCTTGTTTTTGCCAAAGCCGGTAAATGCAATTTTACAGAAGCTTTTAATCCTGTTCCAATATTATTAGGACAAGCAGTTAAATAGCCATATTGTTTACTAACACAATAACCAAATATGTCTTCTATTTTTTTATCAATTTCAATTGCTAGATTTAATGTATTTTCTAATTCCAATCCACTACTAAATACTTGTATTTTTAAATGATCATCTTCTCCTATCATGATACAAATATTTTCTTCATCATTGACTAAAATAGCTCCTATATTACTTGATTCAAAAGCAAAATTGTAGTTAATCAAATCTTTTTCCACTAAACTTAATTTTGTAATATCATCCATATCTTCTAGTTTTAAAAATCTTAATCCATATCCTATTTGATATACATTATCTTTTATTTTATTTTCTAACTCTTGTAATTCTTTTGGACTCAAATGAAAGTTATATCCTTGTATATTTCTTGAAAAACGTATTCTCGTATTAATTGCTATATCTGATTCTTTTCCACTTTGTAAATACCAATTCATGTTATCCCTCTTTTCTATTTGTTATTTTCTTCTATTTTTTTGATTTCATCTCTTAGTTTTGCAGCATCTTCATATCGTTCTTCTTTTATTGCTTGTTTCAAATCTTCTTTTAATCCTTCTAGTTTTTCTTCTGGAGTCTCTTCTTTTTTACGTTGCTCATTGTGTTCTTTTCTTTCCTGTCTTTCTTCTATTTTCTTATCAATACTTTTTCCTAATCTTCCTACATGACGATTACTACTTTGGATTCTTCTAATAATCGGATCTAGTCTGTCTTGAAAAACATCATAACAATTTGCACAGCCGACTCTTCCAGTGTGTGCAATATCCTCAAAAGTGTATCCACAATGATCACATTTTAATGTCTTTAATTCATTAAACATTGGCATAAATTCTGTATTTGAAAAATCTTCTATGAAATCTCCGAAAAAACTTGAAAAATTAATTGGCAGATCTAATCCAATTTCACCTATTCCTAATTTTTTACTACATTCCTCACATAAATTTAATTCTCTTCTTACTCCATTTATATTTTCTGAATATCTTACGTTTGCTTCTCTTTTTTTACAATTATCACATAACATAATAATTCCTCCTTTATTCTATATTTAATAACATATTTTTAAATATCTTGGCTCTTAATTTATCCTTTACATCTTTGGCTAACAACAACACATTATCACTTGTTGCTACTTTTAAGAGCTTTGCTTCTTCTTTAGTTATTAAATCATAAGTTAGAAAGTCACTAATTAGTATATCCACATCATTAGAAGTCATTTCCTCTCCAATATTTTTAATAATGTGCATAAAATAATCTGACTTTGTATTATTTACTTTTTTTATGGTAATATGACCTCCGCCGCCTCTTTTACTTTCTACATAATATCCTTGAGATGGTTTAAATCTTGTTGATATAACATAATTGATTTGTGACGGTACACAATTAAAATGTTCTGCTAATTCATTTCTTTGTATCTCTACTAATTGATTATCATCATCAAATAGATCTTTTATAAATTCTTCTATTACATCTGACATTCGCATTGGTCTCATCTCCTTTTTTTGACTTTGACTTTCTTTGACCTACATTATTATTATACGCTCTTTTTATATTTTTTCAACTTTATTTTTATTCAATTTATTCATAATTTTTAGAAATTTTTTTGATTTTTTACAAATTTTATGTCTTTTTATACTTTTTTCTCACTATTTTTCATTTTTTCTTTTATTTTTGTCATTTTCAGTTTTGGTCATATTATCCAATTCTTCTGCCCTTTCTTTTTGATTCGGTAAAGAAATCCATGCAAAATAGGATGAAATAAATTCTCCATATTTGGTGCTATCTTCTCCAACTTCATATTTTTCTTCTAGCTCACGATTAACTCTATGTCCAATATCTTCATTATTCTTTTTTTCAAATTTATTTAATTTTTTATCGTCCATAAAAAAATGCACTTCCTTTCTTTATTCTATTTTAGGTATGTGCATTTTTTTCTTTTTTATTCATTTAAATGATTTTTTGTTATTATAATTTTAAAATTTTATAAAATATTCAATTACCAAAACTACATATTTTTTGCTAATATTTTCTTCTCTAAATAGCTTAGTGCTGTCTCTATTTTATATAGTCTTGCTTCATAAGATTCATGTGCAATTTTATTATTTAAAATTTCCTCATCTAATTTATTTTCTATTTTTTTAAATCTTTTATCTAAATATTTTATCAAATTTTGAAACTCTTCTGCTATTTCTTTACTTTGCTTACTAATTGCTTCTTCGATTTTTTTATCCATCATTTTTATTAAACGTTCTTCTTGTGCTAATAACTTTTGGTCAAATCTTTCTTCTAATGCTGACAATTTTTGATCAAACTTTTCTTCTATATTGTCTACTTTAATTTCTAGATTATTTACTTTTGTTTCTAGATTATCTACTTTTGTTTCTAGATTATCTACTTTTGTTTGTATTCTATCTACTTTTATTTCTAGATTGTCTACTTTTGTTTGTATTCTATCTACTTTTATTTCTAGATTGTCTACTTTTGTTTCTAAAACATCCACTTTCTTTTCTAGTGCATCTACTTTTGTTTTTATTTCTCTTATCTCTTGCAAAATAAGTTCTAAGGTTTCCTGCATATTCCTCACCTCCTCGAATAAAATTATTTTAAATTGAAATTATAAGATGTAAAAACATCGAATGATTTTTCTAAGAATAAAAAAATTAGAACAAAAAATTTTAATTGAATAAAAATGATGAACTAATTATATTATCATTTATATAAAAAGTCAACAAAATTTTTCATTTTTGCAACAAATTTTTATGCCATTATCTACTCTCTCATTTGTCAAGATAAAGGAGGATTTCATGTTATTAAAAAATAACTTTATTGTATTAAAATTAAAAAGAAATTTCATTTCCCTTTTATTTTTATTTTTTACCATTTCTATTTTAATATTTTCAAATTCCAATTTAACAGCAGTTAAATCAGGGATTAATCTTTGGGCTACTTCTGTTGTCCCTTCCTTATTCCCATTTTTTGTAGCCACAGAACTTTTAATGCATACCAATATTGTTTATCATATTGGTAACATTTTAAATCAATTCATGAAACCTTTATTTAATATTAGAGGTGAAGGTGCCTTTGCCTTTATCATGGGAATTATTAGTGGATATCCCATTGGTGCCAAAATTGCTACCAATTTTAGGAAAGAAAATATTTGTACAAAAGAAGAATGTGAAAGACTTTTAAGTTTTACAAATAATTCTGGACCTTTATTTATTATTGGTTCTGTCGGTATTTTACTATATCGAAATACCATGATAGGACTTTTACTATTTATTACCCACTTACTTGCCTCTTTATCAGTTGGCATTCTCTTTCGATTTTGGAAGAAAACAGAACATCTTGCTTCAAATTCTTCTACTTCCAAAGCATATACAAATACGAAAACACAAGCCTCTTTTTCTAACTTAGGTGAAATCTTATCAGAAAGTATTGTAAGTAGTATAAAATCTATTTTGGTTATTGGTGGATTTGTCGTTATCTTTTCTTCTATTATTTCTATCTTAAAATCCAGTGGTATTACACATATGATAGAAATCATTGCAACACCATTTTTCAATTTTATACATGTTTCTCCTTCTTTTATTGAACCACTATTTACAGGATTTTTTGAAATTACAAATGGAATTAGTAGCATTTCCAATATTGCCTGTAAAAAACTTTCCATTAATATATTGATGACTGCATTTTTACTTGGTTTTGGTGGTATCTCTGTTTTATTACAAGTACTTAGCATCACTTCCAAAAGTGATTTATCCATCAAACCATATATTTATGGAAAACTATTACATGGTATTATAGCTGTTCTATATACTTTTATATTTATGAATTTATTCCCTTTTTTCAATTTTGATTTATAGGCATATATTGTATTTATTTTAATATATTTTAATAAAGATATTCATGCAAAATAAAATATATTTTTGACGGAGGTTTTTCTATGGAAAAAGATTTTAATTATTATCAACAACCTTTTATGGATTTTAATATGGGAAATCCCAACCTGGATATGAATGAATTATATAAAGACCCTATGTTTAATCCTATCATGCAATATGAACAAGCTTTTAGCTATTATCGTTACTTATGTATGCAAATGGATTATAAGATAAAATGTAAAGAATATGAAAAGCTGTGTGCTTCTTCTCCCAATTCTGAAAGAAGAGATAATAAAAATCCTTAATCTTGTTGTTATAAAAAGTCTTATATATTTTAAGATAATGAAAGCTCAATTTCCTCATATTCAAAAAAATAGCAATATAATCCATTGACTATATTGCTATTTTTTTATTGTATATCTAATTTAATATGATTATACAAAAAAGAAATATGCTAACACAATAATTCCTAATATGATTCTATAATATCCAAATACTTTAAAGTCATGCTTTTTAATATAATTCATTAAGAATTTGATAACAAACATAGATACCACAAAAGATATTACCATTCCAACTAATAAGATAACAATTTCAGCCCCTGTAAATGCCAACCCAAATTTTACTAATTTTAATAAACTAGCACCTAGCATTGTTGGAATTGCTAAATAAAATGTAAATTCTGCTGCATTTGGTCTTGACAATCCTATTAATAATCCACCAATAATGGTAGCTCCAGAACGTGAAGTTCCTGGAAAGATAGCTGCTAATAATTGAAACACACCAATGATCAAAGCATCTTTGTAGGTAATCTCAGAATTTTTATCCTTTGCACCTTTTCTATTTTTATTCCAATTTTCAATTACAATAAAAGCAATACCAAATACAATTAACGCAATAGCAATACAAGTTGGGTTGTAAAATAAAGCTTCAAATGTTTCATCCAATAATAATCCAATAATCGCTGCTGGTACACAACCTACTAAAATCTTTCCCCATAAATTCATAATATTTTTATCAAAATAAGATAAGATTCCAGTTGTTTTTATTGCTTTTTCTTTGTTTTTCGTAATTGGCCAAATTTTCTTAAAGTATAATAATACAACTGCTAGAATTGCTCCTAATTGAATGACTACTTGAAACATTGACCAAAATTCTGGTGAAACATTTTCAAATTTTAAAAATTGTTCTACTAATATCAAATGTCCTGTACTACTAATTGGTAACCATTCTGTGATTCCTTCTACAATTCCAAATATGATGGATTTTATAATATCTAAAAACATATCTTTTCTCTCCTCTTTTCTAATGTCAGGGGACACATCTTACCTTTGGGGCATTTCTAATCATGCCAAGATATGTCCCCTCCCCTTATGATTTACTGTTCATCTTTGCTTTAGTTGGTTTCTTGTTTTTCTCTTATTCTTAGGACACATCTTACCTTTGGGGCACTTCTCGTTATGCCAAGATATGTCCTCTCCCCCTTGTGATTTACTACTCATCTTTGCTTTCATTTCTTGTTCAAACATATTGTTTTATAATGTCTTTCATATATTTTGCTGATGTCATTGGTGCTGATTTTCCGTGGTAATCCTAATGCTTCTATAAAATTTAATTTTTCTTGTTCTACTATTTTTCTATCAATTCCATAAGGCTTTGAAGCCAAATCGATTAGTAAGTTTTCCTTTTTTAATTCCTTTAATTCTTCTTTAAATATTTCTTTAGGGATTGTGTTTATGATTATATCATACTGTTTAAATTTTGTACAATTTTTTTGTAAATTTTCTATTTTTGTCGTTTCATACCCATATGCTACTGCCCATGCCCTTTCTACTTCGCTCATTATCATACAAGTTACTTTTGCAGACAATCCTTTTAACTTATATGCTAAAACCTTCCCTATCCTTCCAAATCCCATAATCAAGCAATTGCTATTTTGTAATATTTTTTTCGTATTTTTTAAGATTATCTCTATCGTAGCTTCTGCAGTTGGAATTGCATTTAATATGGCAAATTCTTCTTTTTGCATAAAATCAATTACTTGATTGTTTTTTCTATGTAATTCTTCCCTTAATTCCTTATGCATGTTTCCAACAAATATGGTTTTATTTTCTAGATAATAGAATATCTCTCTGATTACAATATCTTTATTAGAAAATGGCATATTTACATACTGATTATTTTTTGAAAATGGAATAGGTAAAACGATATTATCAGAATTTTTAATCATTTCATCATATTTTTCATATTCCTTGAAATTTTCTAGTTTATCAAAACCATATAATTTGACTTCATATTTTTCTCTGGATAATATTTTAGCTAAAAAAAAACTTCTTAAATCTCCGCCCTATAATACAAAAATTTATACTCATAAAATCCTCCTTCTTATACATTATAGTCTGGTTAGAAGATTTTATGAGTATTCCTTCTATTTTTGTCTTTCATCTGATTGTCTTTCTATATTTTCTAGTTTAATATCTCTACCATTTTTTTCTTTTGCATTATTCTTTAATAAATTAATGTCATTATAACTTAAATGTCTTGTAATATCTACTGTTTCTTCTAAATGTTCTTTTGCTTTTATTTCTTTTTCAGTTAATTTTGTTTCTTTTTCTTCTTGATTGTCTAAGTTAAATGGAATAGAAATTCTTGCCATGATAGGTATAAATAATGGTTCTTTTTTTACCTTTTCCACGATTTTTTTAGAAGCAATATCAATAGCTGTATTGACATAGTTGATAGCTGTCTCTTTGTCTCCTTTTATTAAATATATTTTTGCTAATTCATAATAAGCATCTGCCGATAATTCGTCCTCTTCAATTGTTTCCAAAAATCTCTTTTCTGCTTCTTCTAGCTCTTTATAAATTAATGCAATTTCCGCTAAAGAATATTTAGCATTATATAGCAAAGAGTTAATTTCAGCTGCCTTTTCATAACAAATTTTGGCATTTTGAAAATCATTTAGCATTGTATAAGCAATCCCTAGATTATAGTTTATTTCATAACTTACAGGATTATATTTTAAAGCATCTTGATAAACATTTACTGCTTCTTTATACATTTCTTTGGAAATTAATATATCTCCTAATAATGCTGTTGCTTTATACATATCTGGTTTTTTATTTAATAGATTAAATAACATTTCTGTTGCTTCATCTTTTTTATCCAAGTTATTTAACAATTCTGCTACTTTATAATAAGATTCATAATCTTTTTTATTAATATCAATTGCTTGTACATATTCATCAATTGATTTTCGCATTCCACCTTCTTTTTCATATACTTCTGCAAGCATTTTATGTCCTTTATAGCTATCTGGTATTTTTGAAACTAAATTTAGTAATGCCTCTTTTGCTTTTTTATCATTTCCAGCTGTCAAATACATTTTTGCTCTTGCAATATTCATGATTTCAATCAATGTCATTCCTCTCATTTCTATTATAATGACAATTCCTGGTATGACAATCGATAGTACATATTTTAATATATTTAAAAGCATATTTAATTCTATGAAAAGTGCAAATCCTAAAAAGTTTAATGCAATTCCAATCGCTTCTAATATTAAAATGACAATATAACTTGTATCATTGTTTTTTATCATTTTAAAGAACATGTATACAAAAATTGCAAGTGAAACAACTGTAAATATAAATTGTTCTATTATCATTTTACATCTCCTTCTTTTTTTCTATTTATTCAAAATTTTTAATCGCATTTCTTGCCATTTCATCACATCTGTTATTAAATTCATTATCACTATGTCCTTTTACCTTTATAAATTTCACCTTATGTGTTTTGGTCAAAGCGTATAATTCTTGCCAAATTTCTTTATTTTTTACTGGATCTTTTCCTGCTGTTTTCCAATCATTTTTTATCCAATTATATATCCACCCCTGATTAAAGGCATTTACAACATAGGCACTATCACTATATATCTCTACTTCGCAAGGAAACTTCAATAATTTAAGTCCTTCAATCACTGCTGTTAATTCCATTATATTATTGGTCGTATTTTTTTCTCCTCCTGATATTTCTTTTGTATTTTCTTTATACATTAAAATAGACCCCCAACCACCAGGTCCTGGATTTCCTGAACATGCACCATCTGTATATATAATAACCTTTTCCATAAAAAAACCTTTCCTTATTGTTTTTTACATTTTTTTATGATAACATTATATCAGTAATTTACAAATTATACAATATTTTTAAGAAAGGAAGTTTGGAAATGAGTAAAGTTATTGGAATTATCGCAGAATATAATCCATTTCATAATGGCCATTTATATCATTTACAAAAATCCTTGCAAATGACTCACTCTTCTTATTCTGTTGCTGTTGTTAGTGGTAACTTTACACAGAGAGGTTCTACTTCTTTAGTAGATAAATGGGCAAAAGCAGAGATTGCTATCAAAAATGGTATTGATTTAGTTCTTGAACTTCCTTTATTATATTCGATTTCTAGTGCTGAAAATTTTGCAGAAGGTGCGATTAAAATTCTAGATTCTTTAAAAGTTATTGATTATCTTTCTTTTGGTTCTGAATTAGGCGATATATCCACATTAAATATAATAGCTGATATTTTATATAAAGAGCCAAAAGCATATAAAAATATATTATCTCACGAACTGAGTAAAGGTTTATCTTTTCCTAAAGCCAGAGAAAATGCTTTACTTATGTATTTAAATGATATTAGAAGATTTTCAAATCTGCTTTCTTCTCCTAATAATATTTTAGGAATTGAATATTTAAAAGCTTTAAAGAAATTGAAAAGTCCTATTACACCTATTACAGTCGAACGATATAATTCCGGATATCATGATACAACATATAATGGAAATGTTGCAAGTGCCACAGCAATACGAAACATTGTCAAAAATAATGGTTGGGATATTTTAAGAAAAGTTGTACCAGAAAATACGTTTTCTACTCTTTTGGAAAATATAAAAGTGGGACATGTTGTTTCTGATTTATCTGTCTTTGAAAAACAAATTATTTATAATTTGCGAAAAATGTCTGTTCAAGAAATCGCAGAACTTCCAGATGTTAGTGAAGGGTTAGAGCATGCCATTAAAAACGCAGCCAATTCTTGTAATAGTGTGGTAGAGTTTTTAAATATAATAAAATCAAAAAGATATACCAATACAAGAATTCAAAGGATTTTATTATATGCGTTATTAGGAATCACAAAAAAGGATATGGCTTTATCTAAAAAAGCAATACCTTATGTTAGAGTTTTAGGTTTTAATAACAAAGGCAAATATTTGATTTCAGAAATTGCTAAAGCCAATCCAAAATTAGAAATTATTACCTCTGTAAAAAAATATATGGATACTAGTAATAACAAAAATTCCAAGTATATGCTAGAAAAAGATATTTGGGCTACAAATGTGTATACCATTGGTTATGAGTATGATTCTTGGAATAATTTAGATTATACGCATAAATTGATAATTTCGGACTGTTAGGGACGTGTCAAAATGGACAAAAATTGGTCAAAAGGGACAGGTCTGCAAAAATTTGCAGACCTGTCCCTTTTGACCAATTTTTGTCCATTTTGACACGTCCCTATTTGGTTATCCATTTTACTAAATTTAAATTTGCTGGTTCTAATAACATTTCATGTTTTGGCATTACTCTAAATGTATAACCATAATTTCCACCAGTTGTTAATTCAATTTTTGTTGTGAAGTAATATTTTCTATGTTCCTCATCATCTTCTTGTAATTGCATTGGAATAATTTTAACATTTTCCACAACACCATTATCTAATATTTTTCCATAATATGCTTCTACTGTTACATTTTCTACATCAATATTTGGAAGCTGTACTTCACACCCTACTTCAATATTATTTCCAGCATCAATGGTTATATTGTCAAGATTACTATTTTCTTGTGTTATTTTTACATCTTTCCAATTTTCATATAAATCTTTTTTCCATGCATTATATGCTGCTACATTATCTATATTTTCATAATATTTTTTTGTTAAATTACATAATGGAATATATAATTGTTCTGTGTAATCTACTAACATTCTGGCAGTACTATATTTTCCTCCTGTTGTCATGATAGAATTTTTCATCATTTCCATCCAACGTTTTGATATACCATTTTTATCCCTATCATAATACATTGGAATAATTTTTTCTTCTAAAGTATGATACATACTTTGACTATCTGCCATATCTTGTGCTTCATAAGAATCATATTCTGCATTTGTTCCAATTGTCCATCCATTTGTTTGTGTATAACCTTCTGCCCACCAACCGTCTAGTACACTAAAGTTAATAACACCATTAACAGATGCTTTTTGTCCACTAGTTCCAGAAGCTTCCATAGGTCTTCTTGGATTATTTAGCCATACATCTACACCACTTACTAAATATCTTGACATTGCTATATTATAGTTTTCTAGCAAGAATATTTTTCCTTTAAATTGTGGCATCATAGATACTTCATGAATATATTTAATTAAGTCTTGTCCTTCTTTATCTGCTGGATGTGCTTTTCCTGCAAAGATTAATTGTACTGGTCTTCCTGTATTATTCATAATTTGTGTCATTCTTTCAATATCTTTAAAGATTAATGTTGCTCTTTTATATGTAGCAAATCTTCTGGCAAAACCGATTGTTAATGCATCTGGATTTAATTTTGATACAATTTCATTGATTTCTTCATAACCATATCCAGATCTTCTTAATCTCTCTGTTGTATTTTCCTTTACAAGATTGATTAATTTTCTCTTTCTTTCTACATGTGCACTCCATAATTTGTCATCTGGAATATTTTTAATTTTTTCCCATACATAATCATGATGTATATTATCTTGCCAATATGGTATTAAATATTTATTATATAACTCTTTCAATCTTGGAGCAAGCCATGAACAAGTATGAATTCCATTTGTTACATATCCTATTGGAGATTCATTTGCTGCTATATTTGGCCATACCTCACTAAATAATTCTCTAGAAACTGCTCCATGAAGTTTGCTAACCCCATTTTTCTTTCCTGCAATCTTTAAAGCCAATATTCCCATATTGAAACCTTTGTCTAAATCTGGTCCTGGCTTCATTCCCAATTTCAAGAATTCTTCTCTTGTAATACCTAATCTTGGCCAGAAATCTTTGAAATATTTTTCAACCAATTCGATTGGGAAGATATCATTTCCTGCTGGTACTGGTGTATGTGTTGTAAATACAGTTTTTGAACTTGCAATATCTTTTGCTACTTCAAATGAAACTTGTTTTTCTTTTATAATATTTTTAATAATTTCTAAGTTTAGAAATGCTGAATGTCCTTCATTCATATGATATACTGTTGGTTTCAATCCTAAATATTTTGTAAGAAGACTTACACCTGCCATACCTAAAACAATCTCTTGTCTAATTCTCATTTCTTGGTCTCCACCATATAATCGTAGTGTAACATCTCTATCTTCTTCATTATTTTTAGGAATATCAGAATCTAACAAATATAGTTTTACTCTTCCTATATTAATTTGCCATACTTTTAAATATAATCTTCTCTTTGGAAATTTTACATAGATGGTTAAATCATCACCTTTATCATCCTTTACAGGATTAATTGGTAAATCATATAAATCAATATTATTATATTCTGTTTCTTGTTGTCCATATCCATTAATTTTTTGATTAAAATATCCATTCTTATATAGCAATCCTACTGCTACAAGTGGCACACCTAAGTCACTTGCAGATTTCAAATGATCTCCTGATAAAATTCCAAGCCCACCTGAATAAATTGGTATTGTTTGATCCAATCCATACTCAGCTGAAAAATAAGCAATTAAATCCTTTTTATTTCCTGGATATTTATTAGAAAACCATGTATTTTTACTATTCATATAATCTTCAAAATTTTCTGCTACTTTATCATATTCTTTTAAAAAGGCAATATCTTTTGACACTTTTTCTAGTCTATCTTGTGATACTTGTTTTAAGAATTTTACTGGATTTTTTGAACATTGTTCCCATAAATCCATATCTATCTTTTGGAATAATCTTAAAAATTCTGTATTCCAAGACCACCATAAATTATTTGATATTTCCCCTAATTTTTCTATTCTTTTTGGTAATTGTGGATTTACCGTTATCCTATTAAATACATACATCTATATTTCCTCCTTAGTAATTCTCATTCTTTTTTCTTGTTGTTATATTTTATTTCACATATACATTATCTATTAAATATAAAAAAAAGTCAAACCTTTTATAAATTTTTTTATAAAATCTTCATATTTGTAAATTAAAAAAGTAAATTCTATTCAAATAAAAG
>CAJFLB010000012.1 GCA_904387305.1 uncultured Clostridia bacterium | reverse complement strand
AAAGCAAATTTTATTCAAAAAGAAACGCCTATATTTTGACGTTTCTCTTACATTTGGAATTTACTTTTTCTTTTGGAAGTTACTTTTACAATTCACCATTTTTTTGTTTATTTAAAATCAAGAAAAAAAGAACTACTATTTCCAGTAGTTCTAAAAATAAAAGGGGATGTTATTTAATACCAAATGCTTTTGGGGGCAAATGGTATCATCTTTGTCGTCATTAAAATACTTTTTATTCCATTTTCGGAAAGTTCTTTGCAAGTATCATAACTATCTTCTATAAACAATTCTATTTTATTTTCTTTGGCTGCTTTTAGTTTATCAAATGTTGTATCATCTATATCTATTCCTATTCTCATTACGCATTCTCCTTTAGATAGGTATCTATTACTTTTTCTAATTCATCATATTTTCCAGTATAAGCATGATCTGCGTCTTTAATAACTTTAATTTCACAATTCTTTAAATTATTTTGTAAATAATGTATAACATCCTCGATTGGTTGTGTTAGAACACATTCATCTTTATCTCCAAATGGAATAAAGACAGGAATTTCTATTTGATTTAAAATCGGACTTTTCTTCTCTTTTTCTCTATATCTAAAAAAAATCACATGTACGATTATATAATAAATCTGTATAAAAGGTTTTTGCACTAATTTTTCCATTTGCAAACACACAAAAATCAATTAATTCCTCTTTTTTTCCATTTTCAATCAATTCTTTTGCTTTTCTAATACAAGTTTGATAATCCTTTCCTGTATAATTTTCTACTTCTTTTGGAATGTCACAAGGCGCTAATAATACAATCATTTTGACACTTTCATCTTGTTTTTGCGTATAATAATAGACTGCTTTGTTACAACCATAACTATGTCCTTCTAATACAATATGATTATATCCTCTTTCTTTTACCCAGTTCACAATCCCTTCTATATCTATTACACAATCTTCAAAAAGTTCATAACTACTACCTTTAATAACAAATTCATTGCCTTTATGCATTTCTGTAATGTAGTTCATTCCTCTATTATTAAATGGTAAAAAAGCATAGCCATTATTGGTATACACTCTTGCTAAATTGTCATTAAATTCATCTTCATAAAAATTCCCACTCATTCCATGAATATGAATAACAATTTTATTTGTTGGCACATCTGGTGTGTATAGTAATCCTGGTAATTGTATTCTATCTGTTGAATATGGTCTTATTAATTCTTGATTTATAGAGAAACCTTTTCTTTTAGGCGCATTTTTATACTTATAAATCATCATACTTCCCCTTTACTTTCTATTTTCCTAAATATTCTGTATCATCAAAAACTTCTAGTGGAAATATTTTATTTTCTTCTAAATCTTTCAAATGCGCTATGTTGATATCATAACTTCTTAACTCTTCTCTTGACATATGTTTTATTGTCTCCATGTCTATCCATTGCACATCTAAGATTTCATCTGTATCAAATGTAATATTTTCTTCTATCACGTCTGCTGTAAATTTCACCAATATTCTTGTTCCTTCTGGTTTATTAAATGAACATATTGGCAATATGCCTGTCAATTTCACTTTACATCCTGTTTCTTCAAATGTTTCTCTTATTGCTGCGTCTGTTATTTTTTCACCCTCTTCCATATGTCCTGCTGGATAATTCCATTGCCCATAACATTTCTTTTTTGCTTCTTTAACCATGAGTATTTTGTTTCCTTTTCTTACAATACAACCTGCTATAACTACCATACGATTTTCCTCCCATATATTTTATTGGTTTTACTATATCATATATCCTCTTTTTTCTCAATATACGCAAAAAAATACCTGAAATTCTTCAGATATTTTTTATATTTCTATCCTTTGTCAGAATATCAAGTTATTTCGGATTTACGAAATAACTTTGATATTTTTTAAATATATTTCTTACTTTAGAATTTTTTATATGTTAAAAATATTATTTTATAATTTTAAAAAAAATCATCAACTATTTATCTTTTATCACTATTTTTTACAAACATAATTTGTTGTTTTATTTTATCTTCTCTTTTTTCTTCAAATCTATATAATTCTTTAAAACCATACTTTTCATGTAAACGAATAGATGGTATATTATTTACATTGATGCAACTATATATTGTATAATTGTTAAATTTGTCTAATACATATGCTAATAACTTTTTAGCAATTCCTCTTCCCATAAATTCTTTTCTAGTAACCAATTCCCAAATATACACAACATTTTTTGTCATATTTTCTATTTTGTTTGGAAAGCCTTCTATCTCACAAAAATCATTTCCTTGATATACGGCAATATATCCGCGCTGGAACATTTTCTTCTAAATATACTATCTTCAATATTTTGTTATTTTTTAAAAGTGTGTTATTACTTTCTTCTGAAATATATCCACTATTATTTTCTTTCCATATTTTTTGAATATCTTCTAAATATTGATTTTCAACTATCATTTATTTCTCCTTACTCGATAAAAATATGTAGATATATAATACAACCTACACATTTATCTTTTACATTTTTCTTTTTTATATGTACTTAATTTATATATTTATTAGCTTTTCGTGTTTTCTTTCTATTTCTATATATTGATTTTCCATGTTTTTCCTTTCCTTTGATTATTTATCCTTCATACTCTATTGGAAATCCAGTATCTTTTAATGCTTGAATTCCTTTTTCCAAAAGTTCTTCTTTTATCATAATATAATCTTTTGAAAAAGTTGAAACAATTAATATGTTCATACCTTGATTAGCAATCACTTCAGCAATTTTAGCTAAGAATCCTACTGTTTGAAATGGTACAGCTGGTTTGAATTCAATCAATTTATAATCTCCCACAATTTCTAGGGCATTTAATTTTTCTACATTTGCTTTTTCCGTTACAACTGTGATTTCATCTTTATCTTTTGAAACCATAAAATGAATATCTGGTTTTTCTAATTTATCTGTTTTTACATATACATAAGTTCCTTTCATAACGGTTGCAATACTTTTAGGAATGGCTTCTTTTACCTCCATAGTACTCCTCCTTTAATTTTTATTATATTCTATTATTCATAGCTATTTTATCATTTATTCCTAAAAATAGCAATCATATATAAAATCAGCAGATAATTTTTCATATCTGCTGATAAGTTTATATTCATGATATTAATGTCTAAAATGTCTCATTCCTGTGAAAATCATTGTAATTCCATATTCATTACATTTATCAATTGAATCCTGATCTCTTATAGATCCACCTGGTTGAATAATTGCTGTAATTCCAGCTTTATGTGCAGCTTCAACACAATCTGAGAATGGGAAGAATGCATCTGATGCAAGAACAGCTCCTTTTGTTACACCTTCTCCGATTAATTCTTCTGCGTGTTCTACTGATTGCTCAGTAGCCCAAATTCTATTTACTTGTCCAGGTCCAATTCCGATTGATTGTTTATCTTTTCCTAATGCAATTCCATTTGATTTTACATATTTTACAATTTTCCATGTAAATAACATATCTTCTAATTCTTTATCTGTTGGTTTTCTATCTGTTACCACTTTGTAATCATCTAATAATTTTGAATCAATTGTTTGCACAATAATTCCGCCATTGATTTTCTTAATATCTAAAGCATTCTCTGGTTGTTTTACTGTAATAGATGGTAATTCTAATACTCTTACATTTTTCTTTGTTTGTAATATTTCTAAAGCTTCTGGTTCATATGATGGAGCAACAATTACTTCTAAGAAGATTTCCTTCATTTCTTGTGCAATTGCTTTTGTAATTTCTCTATTTGCTACAACAATTCCTCCAAAAATTGAAGTTTTGTCAGCTTCAAAAGCTTTTTTCCATGCTTCATAAATATCACTACTGCTTCCTACTCCACATGGGTTTCCATGCTTACATGCAACAACAGTTGGTTCATCAAACTCTTTTAATAATTCTAATGCACCATTTGTATCATTAATATTATTAAATGATAATTGTTTTCCATTTAATTGTTTTGCAATTGTTAGAGAACCTTCACATTTTCCAATTTCTTTATATAATGCACCAATTTGATGTGGGTTTTCTCCATAACGCATTTCTTCTACTTTTTCATATGTTAATGTTAATTCTTGTGGTAATGAATTATCTTTTCTTTCTTCTTTTAAGTATTTACATATCATAGCATCATAGCTTGCTGTATGTTCAAATACTTTATTCATTAAATAAAATTTTGTATCTAGTGATACTTCTCCATTTTCTTTTAATTCTGTTAATACTTTTTCATAATCATTTGGATCTGTTACAACTGTAACATCTTGGTAATTTTTAGCAGCGCTTCTAAGCATTGTAGGTCCACCAATGTCTATGTTTTCAATTGCTTCTTCTCTTTTTACACCTTCTTTTAATATGGTTTGTTTAAATGGATATAAGTTAACAACTACAAAGTCTATTGTATCTACATTTAACTCATTTAATTGCTCCATATGATTTGGATTACTTCTCATTGCCAATATTCCTGCGTGTACTTTTGGATGAAGTGTTTTTACTCTTCCATCTAAGCATTCTGGAAATCCTGTATAATCAGAGATTTCTGTTACTTTTACATCATTTTCTTTTAGCTTTTTGTATGTTCCTCCTGTTGATATAATCTCAACTCCTAATTTTTCTAATTCTTTTGCAAACTCTACAATTCCGCTTTTGTCTGAAACGCTAATTAATGCTTTCATAATTACCTCCTTAAATTTCTATGTTTTATATTATATATTTGGTTTAAATATTACACTGCACTATTATTATATAGCATAAAAGTGCTTTGGTCAAACCATTTTGCATAATTTACATAATTTTTTGCTTTTTTACTAACCATATATTTCCTTAAAGATATATTCTGCATATACTTTTCTATTTTACAAACTGTTTTATAATATCAATATCTTCATAAGTTGTAATTTTTATATTAGTATAATCTCCCTCAATAATTTTTATTGGATAACCTTCTTTTTCCAATAACATACAATCATCTGTTACTTCATCATGTTTATATTTTTCATGCATATTAAATAATATGTTTCTATCAAAACATTGTGGGGTCTGAACAATCCATGTATTGGCTCTTACAGTTGTATTTACAACTACTTGATTCTCATCTGTAATTTTAATGGTGTCTTTTGATTTTACGCCAACCGTCACACCTTTAAAATCTTTCATATTTTCTATACATTTATTAATATAGTTTTGTTTTATGGCAGGTCTTGCACCATCATGAATAATCACAATATCTGCAGTTGTTTCTTTTAAACAATTGTAAACAGATTCTTTTCTAGAATTTCCACCTACTGCTATATGAATTGGCTTTTTTAAATTTTCTTTTTGTATGATTTCTTTTACAGTTTCTATTTCATTTTGTTTTACTGCTACTAAAATATTATCAACATATGTATTGGTATCAAATGTATTTAAACTATAAAATAATACTGGTTTTCCATTTACATCTTCAAAATTCTTATTTCTATTTTGCCCATATCTTGTACTATTTCCTGCGACTAAGATAATGGCTGTTACTGTTTTTCCTTTTATCAAAATATTTTCCCCTTTTTTAATTATATAATGTTAAATCTGATTTTTATCTCTTCTTTCTGTTTTTATTCTACTATAGTTTGTTTTAAAAATCAATCTTATTAAATAAACAATGACAATGTTCCAAAACAATAGAAATATGCTTAGGATAAATAGATATATTTCCATAAAATTCCCCCTCTTTGATTTTACTTTTTTATATTATTTTGTCCCTTTTGCCTTATTCTTTTCGTCATATTGTTACTTGTATATTGGAGATATTCTTTCTTACAGTATCAACGGTTTCATCGTTTATATCCATTTCTGTTCTTTCTCCTTTTCTTGTTTGCCTGTGTCTTCTTATTTATTATATATTATCTTTTTTATTTAACAATAATTTTCTTTCCTTGTAATTAAAATGTTATATTAGTCTTTTTTTAATATTTTCCAATGTCCAGCCTTTTTTGAGCCTTCTCTTTCAATATATCCTTTTTCTTTTAATTCTTTTATATTTCGTTTTATTGTTACTTCAGAAACTTTTAATTTCATAGCAATATCTTTTTGTCTTATATTAGGGTCTATTTTTAATAAATTTAAAGTATCATTTAAAGTATCATTTAAAGTATCATTTAAAGTATCATTTGCTAAATTGATTAAATCTTTTTCATCCATTTTTTCGTCTCTTAATAGTGGAATTGTTACTCTAAACATCTCTTTATCCTCAAAAATAGGTGGTTTTCCTGAATACAAATATGAATTTTTTGTGATTTTTATAAAACCACTACCTAACTCATCTGCATATCCTATTTCTCTAAAAAATTTTGCAATCGTTGGATTTTTTGCAAATGGTGTGTAATTTTTGATAGTAAGTAATCCATTTGTTCTAAAAGAATTTGGATTTTCACATATTAATTTATCTTTGTAAATAATTACTCTACTTGTATGACCATCTGTTATATCTCTATGCATAAGAGTATTTAAAACTATTTCACGTGCCATTACATTTCTTGGACTCACTCTTCTTGCATTTTCATCTAATGCGAACCTGTCCATTGTATATTTTGCTATAAAATCAATTAATCTATCATACATATCTATTAAATTGGTTTCTACAAAATCTCTATCATCGTATCTATCTAAATCATCTACTCTATATAAAGCATCTGTTCTACAATAAGGATTAATATTTGAAATAACATTGTCTTTTCCAAATAGCATAACTCCAGCAAGTGTTACACCTTGTTTACCAGTTTCTTTATCCATTTTATATAATCCTGCACTTTTTAACAATTCTAAATCTGTCATATCCATCCAAATATGTCTTTTCTTTACATTTGAATTGGCTAACCTTCTTGCTTTTTCTATTAAATCATGTCTTAAATCTTCTTCTACTGAAACATATGGATAAATTGTATCTTCATCAAATATTTTTCGTTTTTTATTGTGAATACTGGCAATTAATGGAATATTATTTGATATGTCAAAATCACCTTCATAATTACGAATAAAGACTTTTCCTTTACATTTATGAATTTCTGTTGATTCTTCAATATGAGTATATAAAAGTATTTTTCCGTCTACTTTTATTTCATGTAATTCTGATAAGATAGTTGGATTTATAACTTCTTTATTATTGCATTGCGTTGTATAATCTTTTTTTATTTTCTCTATTAATTCTTCTTTTATTCCAATAATCTCTTTCTTATCATTTGCTCCTAAAATGATATATCCTCCTGTAGTATTTAAAAATGAACATACAGATTCAAACACACTTTTAGGTAATCCATTAGCGGCTTCTTTTAATTCTGTATTAACATTTTCTCCTAATAAAATAATATTTTTAATATTTTCTTCCATAAAGGTTTGTCTCCTTTTTCTCGTTGTTATTTTGAAATTATACTATCACATATTCCTTTTTTAATATACTTCCATTTTTACTTCTTTCCCTTTAAAAGCATATACCATTTTTGTTATATTTTTGAAACCTCTTTCCTTTAAATTTTGTTCATATCCTTTTTCTTCTATCTGCCTTTTTGCATTTTCTATGGTTTCTTCTATTGTTTTTTCTTCTTTATTCTCCAATACTTTAAATTCCATGATAAAACTATTTCCATTTTTATCTTTTGGTTCTAACATGATATCATATCTTCCCATTCCAGATTCTCTATTGGAGTTCACATAGTAACTATCTTTTAATCCTACCAACATTCCTAATACAAACGCATGATAAAAGTTCTCCGCTGTGGTTTCTCCTACATCCATATAACTAAACATTTCCCTTACTAATATATCAAATTTTTTTTCATATTCTTTCATATTTAATGTTACTAGATCTTTTAAGATACTTTTTAAATCATTTCCTATTACTTTATTTCGAAACCAATCATCTATGATTTGTTGGAATAAAAATTTGATTTCATAATTTGGTAATTTTACTTTATAAATTCCTTCTGTTATATCTACGGTTTCTACTACTTTTAAATATCCTGTTCCTAGCATCAATCCCCAGATATTATCTTCATTCTCCTCTATTCCTACAATCACTGTTTCTAAGTTGATTTTTACTTCTATTGCTTCATCTTTTAATAATCTTTCTATCTTTTCTTTTACTGTTTCTGAATTCTTCAAGATTAATTTTATTAAATCATTTGAACTGGTATTTACCCAATATGGCATTAATTTTCTATCTGTTAAATAATTTAATATACTCCATGGGTTATATATTCCTTCTACTTCTCCTATTTTGTATCCATCATACCATCTCTTAATTTCTTCTTTTTTATCTTGTATCTCAAAATCTTCTATGACTTTATCCATTTCTTTTTCTGTAATTCCAAAATCGTCTGCAAATTCATCATCTAATACAGTAAATACTTTAAAATTATTTGCCCCACTGAAGATACTTTCTTTTGCTACTCTGCTCACTCCTGTGATAACTGTTTTTTCTAAGTATGGATTATCTTTAAATGTTACTCCGTAAAAGGTTTTAAAGAATTTTACTGCTTCATCATAATATCCTTCTATATAGGCATTTTGTAATGGTACATCATATTCATCTAATAGTAATATAACTGGTTTATTATGATATCGACTTAAATACTCACTCAAATCTCTCACACTGTTTTTTAATACGTTTTCATCTTCTCTTGCATATAAAATATCCATTATCTTTTCTTTTTCAAATTCATATATTTTATCACTTTTCAATAAATACATGTGTTCTTTGTACATATTGAGCATTGCTGTTTTCATATCTAACAACATACTTTCATAGCTTCTATCTTGCACATCTTTTAATGTTACATAAATAACTGGATAAGCACCTAATTTCGATGTGTATTTTTCCTCTTGTTCCATGATTTTTAACCCTGTAAATAATTCTGTATTATCTGTTTTTGTACAATCAAAATAATATTTTAGCATACTCATATTTAATGTTTTTCCAAATCTACGGGGTCTTGTTACAAGTATTACTCTACTTTGGTTATCTATTATATTTTTTATATACATTGTTTTGTCTATATAATAATTATTTCTTACTCTTAGACCTTTGAAATCACTTTCGCCTATTCCTATTCCTATTCCTTTTTTGCTCATTTTTATATCCTCCCTTTCTTAAGGTTCAAATATAATTTTTATCTCTTCTTTCTGTTTTTATTCTACTATAGTTTGTTTTAAAAATCAATCTTATTAAATAAATAATTATCATATTCCGTAACAACTATTTAGTGGTAAGGATATTTAATATTAAATGAGTTCTTGAAGAATTATTTTTCATAAATCTTCAAGAACTCATTATTTTAAAATTTTATAGCACTGAATAGTTACAATGTTCCAAAACAATAGAAATATATTTGCCTTTATTTATTTTCATTTTTCTTATTGTTTTTTACATTAATCCTCACATTTTTTCTTACATTTGCTTTCATATTGTTTCTCATATTTTTTCTCAAGATAAGCAATATAATCAATATCGCCATGATGCTAATTGTAACAATCATAAATCCATTTATATTTTGTATTTTTTCTCCTTTGGTGATATTTGTATTATAGAACTCTTCTAATCCATTTGCTTGTATTTTTGCATTTTCTGTTTCTGGTTCTTCTTCGTTGCTTTCTATTAATGCTTCTTCTTCATAAATGTCATAATTCTTCGTTTCTGGATTATATACAGATATATAGTTTTTATTTTTGTTTGATGTTCCTATCATATTGCTTCCACTATTTTCTCCATTTGTTACATTGTTTTGTATATTTTCTGCTGTGTTTTCTATTGTTGTGCTTTCTAGTGTGTTTTCTTGCTGATTATCTTTTTGCTCATTGTTTCCTTGTGTATTTTCTGACTGATTCATTGTAATGGCAAGGCTTATTGGTGTTTCTTCTAATTTTTCGATTAGTTCTTGTCCTTGTTCATATTCTTTCTCTGTGTTTTCATATAGTAACTTTGGATTTGTAAAGCTTTCTTTGATATATGCAAATAATGATATGTCTTCTTTTACGTTATTGTTATAGATTTCTTCTCCTGTTACATAATGAAATACAACTACTTTTCCATTTGTATAATATACCATTACCATTGGATTATTGGTATCTACTTCTATTTGCTCTATATTTTTATTTTCAAAGTTTTCTGGATAGTTTAGCTTTTCTTTTAAGTCATATATGATTCCATCTGTTCCTAATATTGTCTGATAGTCTTTTTCATTATAGCTATCTACTACTTCTTCTCCTATTTTCATATCTACTTTGTTTGATATTGCAGATAATCTTCCGTTTTTTACTGTGTAGATTTGTGCTTTTACATTTCCATTTATTGTACTGTATGTTCCATATACATTGATTGCATTTCCTTGATAGTCATAGGTTTTTCTTGGTTTTGTTTCGTCTTCTAGTTTTGTTTCAAATCCTGCTTGTACATTTTCTGTCTCTTGTCCTTCAGTCATTTCTCCTTCTGCTATTTCTCTTTGTGCTATCTCTTCTTCTGTTCTTGTTTCTATATTGTATATAGTTCCTCCTTTGTTTAATGCTTTTCCTTCATATAGATGTACATATTCTCCTTCTTGTGCCTCATTTCCTATATATAGTGTATTTCCTTGCAAATATGCATATGTTCCATTTGTCATACTGATTTTGTTTTGAAGGTCTTCTGGTGTTATTGTGATTGTCTTTGTTTCTTCTCCCATTTTTTCTAATCGAATTTCTATCCTATCTTGGAAGTTATATGCAAATGTATATGTTCTTCTTTCTATTAAACTTCTTCCTTTTTCTTCTCCATTTACATAGTAAGTAAAATATGTGCTTTCTGGTATATGGCTAAAGTCTATATTAATTTCTGATACAGATATTGGATATGCAGTTATTTCTGGTAGTTCGTTATTTTGTGTTTCTGAATTTTGTCCTTCTATACTTTCCAAATCTGTTCCATTTTGCGTGTTTGCATCTTCTTGTGCATTTGCTTGTTCTTCTCCATTTTCTTCTGGTTCAAGACTCGTGAATTCCATATTGGTTGATAAATCACTTGGATCAACTGGCAAGTCTACACCTTCTTGTAATTCTGGTTTATATAATTGAGTATCTACTATTTGGGGATATTTTCCTTCTGATAATGAATTGTATGAGAAAATGGTTGTTCCTAATTTTATACTTCCCGTATAGGTAGATTGTTTTTCTAAATCCTCTCTTTCTAAATATTGGCTTTCCTCTATAACATCATCTGTTTCATATACATATTGATCATTTATCTTACTATATCGATAGACATAAGAATTTTTTACATATGGATTTTCTGTTGCCATTCCTCCTATTAATAAAGAACTTGTATAATTGTCACTTGATACAATGTCTGCATCCACATAATTATTATATATCAAGTCAATGTTTTTATATAATTCGGTATCCATATTTCCTACAAGTCCTCCTGCATTTGTAGGGGCTTCTACTGTCGTATCTACTACCATAGAATAAGTTATATATGTTGTATAATTAACAGCAGTTGTATCTTTATTTTCTATATATCCTACTACTCCTCCTGCATTACTTGAAGTAGCTTTAACAGTTGCATTGACATACATATCTCTCATAACTCTATATGAGGATTTTCCTACTACTCCTCCTACATTTTCTGCACCTTCAACTGTTACATTTTGAATATATCCGATATGTGTCGTATTAGAATTAAATGTATATCCTAAAACACCACCAACATTGGTTCCTTTGCTTATAATATTTGTATCTTTTACTTGGAAATAGGCTATTTCATATCCAGCTGGACTTCCAGCTATACCTCCAACATTTTGTGCATTGACAGAGGTACTTTCTATTTCTGTATTTATTACATTAACATAGTATAATATAGATGCACCTTGACCAGATATTCCTCCTATATAACTACCTGTTGCCGTAATGTTACAAGAATTGGTTTCTAAGTAACGAGACTCATATACCACGTTTCCAAAAATTCCTCCTACATAACTATTTCCTGTTATTTGGTTATTATTTGAAGTTAAATACTCTCCTCTACCAACACCCACAATGCCTCCGACATAGTTATTTCCAGTTATATTTGAATTTTTCAATCGGGTATTTTGGACCTGTACTCTACTTGTATGCATATATCCCAGAATTCCTCCTGTATAATCTTTTCCTATAATTTTTACATTATCTCCTGTTATGTCAGAGATGATACTATCTGTACTAATAGTAAGTCCTAAGCTTCCGATGAGTCCACCTACACGCGTATTTGCTTCAATATAGATATCTTGCAATTCTATATATTTTACACCTTTTCCTTGATAACCTCCTATCATACCTACATAGTTTACTTTTGGAGCTTTTATGGTTATATGGCTAAATCTTAAGTTTTCAATATTTCCATTGTTTACAGCTATGACACCAAAATAGTTTCCTAAATTCACTGTATTTGTTAACGTAATATTTTCAAATTTTATGTTTTTTATACTATTTCTTACTTCGCTTATCAATCCTGTATTTACTTGTTGAAATGTTAATTCAATATTTTTTAATGTATAAGTGTGATTTTCTGCTTCTAATCGATTCACAGTTATATTATGTTTCATATCACTTTTTCCGCTAAAATCAATATCTGCCATTAATCGATAATTTTGATAGGTTCCTTCTTCTATGGTTTGCCAATCTTCATAACTATAGATTTCTTTATAAAATTGTATATCTACTTTTGCTTCTACTGCTTTTTCTTTCTCTTCTTCTCCTATTTTATATTTTATGTTTGTGATTTTATAACTATCATAATATCGATTTGGCGTTGCTCTCACTGTAATACTAGATTCGCCATTTTGGATTACATTTCTAGTTATGCTAGTTGTCATATCTTCTATTTCGATTTCTGTTATTTCTACTTCTTGTGGATTATTGATTAAAATAGTTATTTCTGCTTCTGTTGTATTTGGTTTTTCTGCTTCTACTTGTTCAATACTTAAATCTACATTATCTTCTAAAAAGATATCTGTTTGATTTTTTAATAGTTCTGTTCCATCTGTATTATATAGTTTTGGTAATATGCCTTTACTGATATCTATTTCATATGCATAGGCTTCTCCTAAATTGAATTGTAATACTTGGTCTCTATTTAACAATGTAGCTCCTAATGGCTCTCTAGTGACATATCCATTGATGAGTTGATTTTCATATGCGTAATTTTCTGTTTCAAAATTATTTTTATTTCCAACTATTCTGTCTAATGTATCTTCATCTTCTGTCGTATATAGATTTCCTATACTTAAATTATTTTTAACATTATAATCATATATTGAACTTGTATTATTATAACTTCCTATGATACCTCCTACGATTGTATTACTAGTCATGATATTTACTTTTGCATAACAGTTTTCTATTGTTTGTACATCTGCATATCCTATAATACCACCTGTATTAGGTACATCTGATATAATCTTTCCTTCTGCATAACAATTTTCTATAGTTCCAGCTCCCCACATTTGTCCCATCAATCCTCCTGTTGTTGCTTGTACTGCCTTTTTATTGGTAATATTTAAGTTTCTAACATAACAATTCATCACATTTGTACTAGAACTACTATATCCTATGATTCCTCCTACATGTGATGTATCCACGATTTGCTCTCCTTCTCGGGTTATGTTTAGATTAGTTATAGAACTATTCGATATTGTATTATTATTTCCGACACTAGAAATTCCTCCACAATATCCGCTACCTGTCATCTTGATATGGACATTTGACATATGCACATTATCAATTATGGAACCGTTTAATGAATTACCAATTAGTCCTCCACTTGCAATATTGGTTTGCTCAAAATTGACTATTTCTAAATCTCTAAGTTCTCCATATAAACTGCTTATTAGGTTTGAATTTTTCAACTTTATGTTTGCTATTTTATGATTGTTTCCATTAATAATTCCATCGACTCTATTAAGATTTATACTATTTCCTTCATTAATAAGATCTAAATCTGTCATAAGCATATAATTTTCTTGTGTCGAATTTTTAATATTTTTCCAATCTTGTATACTCCAAATTTCTCGATATAAATCTACATTGATTTTTCTTTCTCCTTCTTCATATTCTCTGGTATAAGTTGTATTTAATGCACCTTTTGTTCGAATCCTTAGTACATCATATTGTGATACACAAACAATTGGATTGGTTAATTCTGCAATCACTGTGCTTTTTCCATCTGCATATTCTTGTGACAAAATCGTCGTTGTTAAGTTTTCTATTTCTATGTTATCTATTTGTTCTGCTGATGGGTTATTTACACTAAATTTTACTTTTACTGTCTGTGAGCCTTGTTCTATCACTTCTGTTGACAAAATATCTGGCAAATCTGCATCTTCTACTTCTGGTAGTTCTATATATTCTTGTCTTGGCATTTTTTCTGACATTTTTACTTGTGGATAATATCCTCTACTTACCAATTCATCTACTTCAAATTGCCCATCTCCATTTAAGATTTGATTTTGGAAACTTGTATCCCATAAAGATAGTTTATTTCCTTTTGTATCCTGTCCTCCTGTAAATATTTCATCTGCAAAATAATAGGAATTATTGACTCTACTACTACCACCAGTCCATACATTGGGTCCTGAAGTAAATTGATTCACATTTTCTCCTATCCCTACAGAATATACATTTTCTACACTTGCATTAGCATCATTCCCATATACGATATTGGCTCCTACATGAGCACTTGTATTATCTTCAGCATCATAATCAATATTTGTTAAATTATATACATTTCTGACTTTTCCTCCATTTATATTATTAGATACAACTCCTGCTATATATTGACTATTTGCAAATACTGCTTTTAAGTTTTCTCCATATATATATCCATTTTGTATTATTCCTCTATTTGAAATACTTACCATTCCCATATTGGTTTGTATATATACAGGAACTTCTAAATGGATAACAAAATTTTCTATGACACCTGTCGCCATATTATTGTAATTAATTAAAGCTATATATTTATTAGGAACTGGTGTAAATTCTATAACATTAACTTGGATATTTCTAATGGTTCCATAATTATTTGTTACAAAAGCATGATATGAAGTTTTTTCTATCTCATTATTTATTTTAACATTAATAACTACATTTTCTAATACAGCATTTTCCTCTACAGTATCAAAAAGTGATATTGTTGTTGAAAAATCTCTTGTAATAGTTTTTCCATTAAAATCGATTTTTCCTTCAAATCTCATAGAATTGCTTCCAAATCGATAGGTATAACCACTTGCTCCTGAAAAATCCAAATCTTCTAGAACAATATATTCTCCATATGGTTGTATTCTTAAGAAATCATTTAAACTAGAAATTCCTTTAATTTCTTTTCCTTCTCCTGTTTCAAACTCTTCGCTATCTAAAGTATAATATCTATCTCGTATTTTTACTAATAGTTCTAATGTATATGTTGCATTTGATTCTATGTTATAATCTTTTTTCACATTTTCAATTTTGTTTTCTTCTCCAATTTCTTCATAGCGGATTTCTTCTATTTGTTCATTATTTTTATAGATTCTCACATAATAATCATTTGTTGCAATTTCATCTTTTAAATCGACCAAGTTGATATTCATTCTAGCATTTGATACATATTTAAATTCTTCATAATTTGTTTTTTGATTTCCTAATTCCATTTGTAGTTCTTGGATTTCTACTTTTGCATTAATATCAATAACTCCAAATCCAATATATCCTGTTTTACTTAATGTAACTGTATAACTATATTCTTTCCAATCTGTTGTTAAATCATTGATTGTATAATAAGCACTATAGTTAGTAATATCTTGAAAGTTATCATTACTTTTTTCAATAATTTGTATAGAGGTATTGTCTGCTGTTCTGGCTTTAAAACTGATGGTTACTTCTTGTCCAATATATTCACTTAAGTCATAATAGTTAAATCTTTGATGACTTGAGGTTTCACCTATTGTTAATATTTTTGTAGTTTCATCATACTGTAATCCATATGGATATGAAGTATTAAAACAGCTTTCATACCAATTCACTTTAGAAGATACATCTATCAAATTCTTACCTGTTCCTTTTCTCTCTAATGTCTCTAGTCCGATATCTCCACTAATTCCTGATTCTGTTATAATCTTGATTTCTTTGATTAAATAATCTGCTTGATAAGTACTATCATCACTTCCTTCATTATATTGTGGTGCATAGAATAAAATCGTATACGTTTTATTTTCTTCTAGGTCATTATATGTCTTTCTTACATATTCTTCATTTGTTCCCATTTCTTCTAGCTCAATTAATTCATTTTCTTCATTTCTGACTTCTATTCTCACTGTATTGGTTAAACTTGCTCCATCCACATCTTCTATTCTCACATCAAAATCTATCATGTTTCCTGTTACAAATTGGTTTCTAATTTGTACTTCTGTTGGCATTTTTAATGTGGTAATTTCTTGCAAAGTATAGGTACATTCTACTTTTTCTTCTATTTCTCCTTGTTTGATACTTGCAATGATCTCTATTTTATATTTCGTATTAGATTCTAGTCTATTAAATTCTAGTGATAGGGTTTCTCCTTGTTTTAATTGTTCTATTTGTTCTTGTGTTAATATTTGTTCTCTTATTTCTTTATTTTTATCTTGTGTTTTTTCTCCATCTTCTTCTATTTGTGGTATAAATCGAATTTGTATGGTTTCGATGATTTCGATTAGTCTTTTGTCTGTTCTATCTTCATCAATTCCGATTCCCATGGTCACTTTGTTTTGAGCTAATTCTTGTGTTTCTGAATTTAATACTAAATATCCTAATGATGATAATGGTAATGTTGTAAAGGTCGTTTCTCCTATGACTTGTTCTTTTTGTTCTCCTTTATTATCTTCTAAGTCAAAGTCTGCATATATTTTAATTGTATAATAATCATTTGGGTTTAAATCTCTGATTTCCAATTCTCTGTCACTTTCTTTTAATGCGTTTTCTTGTACTACATCTCCATTTGATGCTGTAATTTGATATTTATAATTGTTTAGTGTTACATGATCATTATTCGTTAGTTTGATATTCATCGTTACAACTGTAATATCTTGTTCTTCTAATGTTATTCTAACACTTGGTCTTTCTTTTGATGTTCTTGTCTTTCCTTCTCTATTTTCTACTTTTAATTCATTTCCATATTTATCATATATGGTAAATGTATAGTTTATTTGCTTATTAGATTCTACATTTTCACTAGATTGATACGTAATCTCTTTTCCTTGTCTTAATTCGCTAATTTCACTACTTTTTAATTTATATGTAATACCATCAATTTCTATCTCTATTCTGGATATTCCTCTCATTACTTCTTCTGTTATCTCATTTTCTAGTTTTAATTTTTGTAATTCTATTTTATTAGGATAAATCTCTCCATTTTCAAATTGTAACTTTATCGTTCCTAATGTCTCTATTCCTTTTGTTCTAAATCCTCCTTCATAAAATTGTTCTTCTATTTCTTCTCCTTCTTCTGTTGTATATGTATAGATTCCTCTTACCACAAATTCTGTGTCTGGTGATAATCCTCCTATTTCTATTCTTCCTCCACTTGTTACTTGTAGCCTTCTATATAGTTTTCCTTCTCTTTCCATTTCAAACATAATCCCTGTTGTTACTCCACTTGGATCATTGATGGTTAAGGTTGTTTTGGCTGTATATACTTCTCCTTCAAAATCTGTACAACTAATGGTTGGTTTTACCCATTCTCCTTCTACTGGTTCATTTGTTTCTCCCTCACTCGTTTCTCCTTCACTTGTTTCGCCATCTGGCTCTTCTGTTGGTGGAGTTTCTTCCGCCTCTTGCTTCTCTGTTTCATTAGTTTCGGTTTCCTCTACATTTTCTGTATTATTTTCTTCTGGTTCTTCTATAATTTGTAATCTTTTTAAGAATTCTTCATATTTCATTACTTCTTCATTGATTGTGATTTCACTATTCACATCAACATCTTCTATTTCTTTATATTCTAAATATCCATCTTTTAACTCATAATATCTGATTTCTTCTTCCGCAAAATGAATATTACTATTGATTGGTATGGTATATGTATTGTATGTGGTTTTTATTGTCATCTCTTTTACATTTGTATAGATCTCTTCTGCATTTTTTAAAAATAGGTATTCATTCCCATCTGCTCTTGTTAAATCACTTCCATTGTACATGATTCCTCCTGTTATGGTGAATTCTGGATACCCTTCTACTTCTTCATAATTCACTGTGATTAACTTTGTATCTTCTGATAGGTTTAAAATAGCTTGATTTTCATTTATGTATATTGGATATTGAATATCTATTCTTTGTTTTTCTTTTCCTCCTATGTAATATCCATTTAATCTCTTAAATAATATATCTTGGTCTTCTACTTTTACTAAATCAATTGTTTTTTCTATTTCTTCTTTATTTCCACTTTTTAAGTTTTCTTCCATCATTTTTGGTTCTATCGCATATCCTGCATATGGAATGATGGTTTCTGGTTTATAGTATAGGAATAGATAATATAATCCTATTAATATAATTAATAATAGGATTATGGCTACTAGTATAAAACGAGGAAAATTTTTAATTTTTATTTGCTTAAAATTAAATATTTTTCTCGTTTTGATTTGCTTTTTTATAGAATTTTTTCTTGCTTCTTTTTTTATTTTTCTCATCGCTGATTTCCTTTCATTTGGACTAGCATTTATCTTTTAAAGTATCTTTTCATGTTAAGTATTGATACTCTTTAGTGTGTCTACTCGTTTTAATAATAATTGTTCTTTTTCTCCATATTTCATACTATCTAAACTTAAGTTGATGCTATATTGATCTGTTGATGCTGTCACATTTGTACTGGTGGATGGTATAATTTCATATGTGTCTTGTTGTTTATTATATATTTCTACACTATTTTGATAAGATACTATCACATAAGATAATGGTGGTATTTCATAATTTGTTCCATCTACTGTTAAAACTGTATTTTGAATGAAAAAATACAAATCATTTCCATCATATATAAAACTATTGGTTAGTTCATTTTGATTATCCCTATATTCTGCATATATAATATCATCTTTTTGATATACATTTGTAAATCGATTGATTTTGTACATTTGTCCATTCTGATTTGGAATGACTAATGCCATATCTTCAGGAAATAGCACTTGATTTTCAATATCTTCATAATATACTGGTGTTGAATCTAATTGAATATTTGCATTTTGTAATTGTAATTGTGTTATACCTTCTTTTTGCGTAATGTTTAAAGCGCCTTCATATTCTATCTTTCTACCACCAAAATATTGGTAAAAACTATGATTTTCAATTTCCTCTGTATCTAATTTGATTATGTATACACTTACAACAACAATAAGTGCAATTAAGACCAATACCATAAGGATTTTAAAAATATTTTCTTTCTTCATCTTTTTTCCTCTTTCTATTTTTATGCATTTTTATTCTTTGATAGCTTAGTTGTAGTATTTTGATGTTTTTGATTTTTCTTTTTTAATGACTTTTTATTTTTCCTAACTTTTTCTTTCTTACGAATAATTTCCTCAAAATTTTTCAAGAAAAAGTATACTGTATAGATTATCATAAATGCAGATAATACGATAGATATCTGTTCAACATGCATATCATTGCTAATTTCTAATGTATATGTTTTTAATACATTGATGAGATAAATAAATATCAGTTGTGCGATTATATTAATTCCTTCAAATAGTATTTTTTTGGGAGATAACAGGATAAAGATACAATCTATTAAAAAGATTGTCACTAAGCTCAATCCTATATTTTTAGAATATATCGTTACTGCATAAATAATGCAAAATGTTCTAATCAGAATCACACATAATGCAAGAATTTGTTTTTTATTTAACCCTGTTAACAAACCACAATACATACTGGTTTTTTTGTGTATATCAAATTTTCCTGTCATGATATAAATGATAATTCCTAATAATAATACAAATCCTAAAAATACAATTAATTGTGTAAAATGATTGCTTATGGAATAGATTGCTTCTTCTAACATTGCTTTTGCCTTCCTTTTTATTTATCTTCTTTTAAGAACAAATTAAATTCATTATGTTTGTGGATATAATATCCTACAATATTTTCTAATTTAATTGTTTCTTTTAATGTTTCTATTTCTATATTTCCTTCTATTTCACCAATAATTGGTAAATAATCTTTCATAATGATTAATGTATATTTTTTACTTTTGATTCGTATAAATTGAACATCTTCATAGGCTAATAGTCCTTTTTTTACACTTAATATTTTCACATTAATTGCATTTTCATTTGTGTCTTTAAGATTTTTCTTTTCCATTTAATTTACCTCTGTATAATAAGTTTCCTTCATCTACCTCGTCATACTCACCTGTTAAAATATCTTCCACATCTTTTAATGTATCTTTTATATCTACCATTTCTCCTTTTATACCTGTATAATTTTCTGATACAAATAATGGTTGTGTAAAATAATTTCTTAGTTTTCTTGAACGATAAAAAATCATTTTATCCTCTTCTGATAACTCATCAATTCCTAATACAGCAATAATCTCTTCTAATTCTTCATATCTTGATAAATATCTTAATGTTTCTTTTACCAAGTTATAATGTTTTTCGCCTACTTTTTCTGGGTCAATGGCTTTACTATTAGATTTAAACACATTGATTGCTGGATATAGTCCTTTTTCTGCTACTTTTCTATCTAATACAATTTGTCCATCTAAATGTGTGGTGATAGATTGTACTGCTTCATCTGTAATATCATCAGCTGGTATATAAATTGCTTGGAATGAAGTAATAGAACCTTTTCCTGTTGAATTAATTCTTTCTTCTACTTCACTAATGTCTGATGCCATTGTTGTTGGATATCCATTTTCAATTGGTATTCTTTTTAATTCTGTAGATATTTCTGATTTCGCTTGTACGAAACGATAAATATTATCAATAAACACTAAGACATCTTGATTTTCTTCATCTCTCAAATATTCTGCTTCTGTTAAACCAGAATATACTGCTTTTGATCTTGAACATGGTGTTTCTCCCATTTGTCCAAATACCATAGACATTTTATCTAATAAGTTATCTTTTTTCATTTCATCATATAGTTCTTTTCCTTCTCTAGATCTTTCTCCTACACCAATAAATACAGCATTAGATTTTAATTTTTTATAAACATTATTGATTAATTCCTTAATTAAAACAGTTTTTCCAACACCTGCTCCTCCTAATAACCCCATTTTAAATCCTTTTTGTAAAGGAGCAAAAAAGTCTAAAGCCTTGATTCCCGTCCATAGTGGTTCATTATTAATAGAAATTTCTTCAAGTGTTAATTTTCTTTCATAAACATTTTTCTTTTTTTCACTTTCTATCTCTTCCTCATCGATTGGATTTCCAAATGGGTCAAAGACTCTTCCTAATATTTTTTGGGAATATTCCATTTGAAGTCCGCCTTCTTGCTTTTGTAATTCAACTCCTTTTTTTAAGCCAATAACCCTTCCAAATGGGATTGCTTGTGCAATCTCACCTTCTATTTCTACAACTTCAAATTTATATATGTCTCCATCTAATTCACATGTTAATATATCTTTTAGCTTGATATCTTTATCATACATTAAGATTTTAACATTTAACTCTGATATTCCTATAATCTTACCTACTTTTTTCATCATTTGCCTTCCTTACTTTTTAATTTAATAAAATTTTCAATAACCTTTTTAAAGCTTTTGGCATTTTTTGCCTTTCGTTCTATTCTTGTATTTTCTTCTTCCAGTTCGTCTATTTTTCTTAAAGATTCTTTTGTCAACATTTGTCTAGCAACATTTTCTGATGCAAAACTATTTTCTGTTGCTATTCTGATTTCATATGTTAAATATAGAACAATAATGTTTAATAATATCTGGTTGATATCTCCTTCTATAACAAAGTCTTCTTTATGTCCTTTTTTTTCAATCCCATTATCTAATGGTAATATTTTCTTTTTTACCAATTCTATTTTACTAATATTATAATAATGATTGTAAATTAAGTTGATTTCACTGATTTCTGCATTTTCAACTTTGTCATAGATAATAGCTTCAATTTTATTTGCATTATTTAAGTATTCATCTTTTGTAAATGCTAATAATACATTTTTCTTTCCATTTAATATTTTCTTTCCAATAACAATTTTTTCACTTTCTTCATCTTCTATTGCTGCTTTATTAACATTTGTATTAAAATTTCCACAAAATCCTAAATCATTACCAATGTAAATGTTTAAAGCTGGTTTATTTTCATTAAGTTTTAATATTTTCTTATCTAATATTAGGTTTCTATTATTCATAATATTATCTGCAAAATCGGTCAATTCTTTTTCATATTCAAAATATTTTTCTGCTGTTTTTCTTGCCTTATCAACCTTTAATAAGGAATGAAAATTCATGACTTTTACAACACTCTTAATCTTCATTAAAATATCCTTTCTTTAGTCTCCTAATGGTTCAAATTTTTCTATAATTTCTGCATTAGAAAGTGGACTAAATTTTTGTTGATTTAATGCTTCTTGAATTTGTTTTCCCTCTTGCATTTTCTTTCTTAATTCTGGACTCATTTCATCCATATTTGCCAATTCATATACTTCTTTTGTCTCTAAATAACTCAAGAATTTTCTTCTGATAGTTGCACCTAATTTTTTGATGTCCTCTTTCTGAACAGCACCTCCTAATCTAGAAACAGAATTTCCATAATTGATTGCTGGCTTATTTCCTTTTCCAAATTCTTTTTCTGATAATACAATTTGTCCATCTGTAATTGATATAATATTGGTTGATATATAATCTGTAATATCTCCACCTTTTGTTTCAACAATTGGCAATATCGTAATAGAACCTCCATTTTTATATTGACAACCTTTTTCTAATAATCTTGCATGTAAATAGAAAATATCTGCTGGATATGCTTCTCTTCCTGGTGTTTTATTTGAAACAAGGCTAATCTCTCTATAAGTATCTGCATGTTTTTTCAAATCATCTATCACAACAATAACATCTTTCTTCATTTTCATGTATTCTTCTGCTATAGATAATCCTACAAAAGGTATTAAACTAACGACTGGTTGCTTGTCATCATTGGTTGCTGCAACAATTAGAGTATAAGATAATGCATTTCGTTTCAATAATTCATTATAGATAGATTTAATTTCTTTTTTTGTTTTGCCAACAGCAATATAGATACAAATAATGTCATTTTCATTATTTGCCAATTGCTTACCTTGATTAACAATAGTATCTAATGCAATTTGTGTTTTTCCTGTTTTTTTATCTCCTATAATTAATTGTCTTTGTCCTTTACCTATTGGGTAAATCAAGTCAATACCTGCTATTCCTGTTAGCATAGGTCTTTTTACTTCTCTACGGTCCATAATGGGGATGGTTGGGTTTTCAACATCAATATATTCAAATTGATCAAATGCTCTTCCTGTCAATAAATCTACTCCAAAAATATCAACAATTCGTCCTATAGCTTGTTTTGCGAAAATAGCTTTAAATGGTTCTCCTGTAGCATTAACTATATCACCTACAACTATTGGAGCATATTCTTTTACAATTGCTATTGTTACAGAATTTTCATTGATTTGGTTCACATACCCCATACCTTTTTCCCATATATTTACTTTCTCAAAGTATTTGACATTTTCTAATCCCGTAGCTTCTATAATATAATCTTTTACTTTAATAACTTTTCCTGAATCAAAAACATTTTCTTGATTTTTAATTTTTTCTATCTTTTCATTTAATAAATCTTCAATATGTGTACTCATCTTTTCCTCTCCCTAGATACTATAATCATACATCTTTCCTTTATAATGGATAATAACACCTTCTGACATATTTTTATAGAATCTCGTTTTTACATTTTCTCCTAAGTAATTATAATTTAGATCTTCTTGTCCAACATAAACATATACAGTTGGATCATATTGTTTCATTTTATCTTCAACAAAACTAATTAGTTTTGTTACATTAAATCTTGATATATTCTTAAAATTTTTTTCTAATTGAAGAATCTTATTTTCCTCTGGTGTTATAACATCTTTTATTAAGGCATATTGCTCTTCACTTGTTAAAGTTAAACATTCATAAATAACATTATCTTTAAATTGCTTTCTAAAATGAAGTAAGATTTTATATTTTTTTGCATCTTCTGAATGTTTTTTACTTTTTTCAATAAATTCTTTTATAACTTCTTCATTATTTACTTTAAATTTCTTTTTTAGTTCTTTATAGTTCTTGAAAAAGGATTCTTCTCTATATTGTGGATTTGGAATATTATATGTCATACGTTGATATTTTTGTATTTCAGCCTCTTTTTTAAATTTTCGCATTTTCTTTAATTTTTCTTCTATTTCAGTAGTAAAAAGTGGCTCTGATTCATTATCTAAAATATCTCTATTGTTACTTGCTTCTTTCATCTTTTGTAGTTTAATTTGTTTTTCTGTTATTTCTCTTAGTTTTTGTAATTCTTCTTCTTTTTCTTCTATTAAATAATTATATTCTTGCAATTTTTCAATAAAGTATTTTTTTGCACTATTATTGATTCTTTTTATAACATTTTTAAAGATAAAGAAGGAAAAACCTATCATAATGGCTATCATTACGATAGCTGGCAATATAACTTCTAACATTCTACACCTACTATACTGTTAATGGATTATAGAATAATAGTAAAAATACAAATGCAAATAGTAACAATAAAAATATGGCTAATATAATTAATACTGTCATAACTGCATGTACAATATCACTCTTTGTTTCTGGATTTCTCCCTACTGATTCTGCTACTTTTGATCCTAAAATTCCTATTCCTATTCCAAATCCTAAAAAGGTAAGTCCTATCATCACACCTATACATTGTAATGTGGCTACTAATATTTGTTCCATTTTTTCCTCCTTAATAATTTTTTATCTTTGCTTGTATATCTGTATTTACCCTACTTCCATTATAAATGGCATCTTCAATCTGTATAACCACTTCACCACCATAATCATAAGTAAAACTGCTTGTCCAACCTGATGAAGATACAGCTTGATTGATACTAACAGGCATTGTATTTACCTTGGCACCATCTACGTATAAGACAATATTTGCTGAATCAAATGCATAATTGGAATCCATTTTAAAATTAAAGTATATTTTGTTAATTCCAATTCTTGTAATTTTAATTGTAGAATTTATTTTAGATGTTCTAACTGTAAGAGAATCTTCAATGTTTTGTGTAATTGTTCCATCTGTATTAATTTCCCTAGATGACATCGTTACTTGATATTCTGCATTTGGCGTTAACCCTGTAACAGTATATTGTGTTTGTGCCTTGTCTAATGCAATTGTTCTACTAACATCTCCATCAATTGTTAAATATACGGTTTGATATTTTCCTTCTGGATCTGTTATATTGTAATTTACAATTAATGTTGATGAAGTTGGTGTTATGCTTCTTAAACTAACACTTTTATCTAATGGTGTTTGATTCGTGTCTCCAGATTGTATATTATTATTGTTTCCTTGTCCACTACTATTTATTCCACCATTTATGATTTGTGTTATTTCAGAATTTTGCGTTGTTTGCGTTATGCTTGAACTTGTTCCTCCATTGCTTATTGTTGTTCCTTCTTGAATTGCATTTTGATTTTCTGTTTCATTTCCATTCTCATCTTGTTTTGCAAGTTCCGTTTCTTTATATTCATTTGTACTTCCGATAATTTTCTTTAAATCAATTTCATTTTCTCCAAAGATTAATTTTTCATTTGCAACATCAAATTGAAATGTTGGTGTTTCAAGTATCATTGGTTTTATTGTTTTGGCATTTAGTTCATTATTTAGTAATAATGTATTTCCTGCTTTGTCCAATATAATTAATAAATATCTTTTGGTTGAAACTGTTGCAGTTTCATTTTCAATTTGGTTAGAAATTATCATATATTTTCTATCTGCCAATTTATAAAATCTATCTTCTGAAAAATCCGTTATTGGTGTGTTTCCAGATAATGTTTCTACAGAAGCATCTTGGAATATTTGATACATTCTGCCATATAAATCTACTTGTGCTGTCGATTTATTATAGATGACTACTTGTTCTCCTACATTGTAACTTTCATCCTCTTGTGTTTTTATATGATAATTTCCGTCCCATTCTAATTTCATTGTTGCAACATTTTCTAATTCTACTGGATTATACTCTGAATCATAAAGAAAGGTATTGGATTCTATTTGATATACTTGTCTGTCTGCTTTTAACACTTGCATTAAAAATATAACTAACAATACAATAATAACAATGATGATGAAAGCAAACATTGTGAAATTTACTTTATTTCCTGCTGTTAATTTTCTCAAAACAAACCCTCCTTTATTAATTTTCTAAATATACATATTCTAAACTCAATGTCTCTACAACTTCTCCTTCTTTTAAGAATTGTAGCTCTAAATAATATTTTTCATATGTTGTCAAAGTTTTATCAATTGTAAATGCATAATATGTTTCTCCTCCAGATTCTATCTGTACAGGAATGAATTCTTCTTCTCCATTTTGAGCATATCCATTTGTATTGTAAATCGAATATCGTATTTGATCGATTTCTAATAACTTATAACTGTTATTGAAAAATAAATCTATTTTATTGTTTTCTGTTGCATTTCTATTTGCTGATACATCTCCTAAAGATATACCATATTTGTTAACAGCTGGTACTGTAAATTGTTTAGAAAAATCTACTAAATCTGTTTTATCATTATCTAAATCTAATTTTGTAGAAACTAATATAGTATAAGATTGATTTGAATCAGCATTATTAATTGTAATCGTATTATTCACTTCATCTACAGAATATTCTACTTTATATTCTTCTGGCGTAATGTCTTCTAATTGTCCATTTAATATTTTTATTGTGTATTTATTTCCCTCAATTACTCTGTCGTCATCATAAACTGTTATTTTAAATACAATAGAATCATCTGCTTCTTGTCTTGAAGCATTAACAGCAATTACTGGATTTTGTAGTTTTTCTAAGGTGAATATTTGCTCTTTTTTTCCTAATTCTAAGATATTCATTTGTCCGTCAATTCCTGTATATTCAGCAATTGGTATAATCTCAATTTTATATTCATCGCCAAATATAAATCCACTACCTGGGTTTATAGAAATTTGTTTTTCCATATCATTTTTAAAAATCAAGTCAGGTTCTATATCCATCACTTTGTCAAAGGTTTGTGTTTCTTTATTAAAGTGATATAAATTATATTCCATTCTTGTATAACCTGTTATTCTTTCTAAGGTATAAGTTACATCAATATATTTTTCCTCATAACTGATTGGATTATATGTCACATTAATATTATCTATATTTACATTTGCTAATGTTGAAAAATAATATTGTCTTCCTGATACTTGATAATCTATATCATATATATCTGCATCTATAATGGTTCCATCATCACCATTAATTTGTGTTCTGAACTTAATAAAATAATAATTTTTTGGTATTAAATTATCTATTGTAATCACATCTTTAAAGTCATCTATTGTTACTTCTACTGTTCTTAGGAATGTTTCTGTTTTATATTCTTCATCTGTTTGATATAAGTCTATATAAATTTTTCCATTTACCAATAAAGTTTCAGGATGCACTAATAAGTCTGCTTTAAAATTCACCTTGTCAAGTTCTGTTTCAATTGTCCAATTGTCATTTTCATCTTTTAAACTAATTCCTGGTATAATTAAATCAAAATATATTTCATTACTATCTATATGATTTAATAATGTTTCTTCTAATTGCTTTTGTAAGATAACATCTCCTTGATAATTAAATCCATCTTCCCCGTATGTCATCTCGATATTAGCTGTTCTATTATTAGATTTATTTTCAATAGCTAATTGATTTTCCGTTCTTTGTGCCGCATAGATATTTCCTGATATTGAAGTACTTTCTATGAAGTTCCCCTCTTGATTAATTGTATAATAATATGTTTGTTCTGAAGCTTCTTTATAGGCATTTTGATATGTTACATATTTGTTTCTATCAGTCTCAAATCCTGTAATTCCACTATCATAATATGCATATACATTTACAACCGTTGTCTTTTTTAATAAATCTCCTAAATCATTGTAATCTACAGATAAAATCTTGTTGTCTGGTATAGTTTGAAAATCTTTTACAACTTTAATTCCATTTTCACTATCTGTTTTTTCTAAGAATTCTACTCTGACACCTGCAACATATTTTAGTTGGTCATTATTATCAATGAATGAGATAGAAACTTTATTAGTATCTATATCGATTTTATACTGAACATCTGCTACTGTATTCAATCCTTCAAAATATTGGTCTACAATTTTTCTATCAGCTTGTTGTCCTTTTAGTAAAGCTTCTGTAATGGTTAAAGTAAGTTCTCCTTTTGATAAGTTTTCGAAAGTGATTTCATTAAATAACTCTTGATCTTCTGCTGTCTCTACTAGTGTTTCTGTATCAATTGTTCCATTGTTTATCTTTGCAATAATTTGTTTATTATTATCTACTACATTATCTATATCCTGGTATTTATATTTAAAGGTAATCGTATCATTTGTAGATACAGATGGGTACATATAAATTAGAGGTGTCTGTTTTGAAGGTGTCTGTGTATTAGATTTTAAAACGATATCTTCTTCATATGGATATTTCGTTTCCCCTACACCATCCTTATTTAAGTCTAAAAGCATTTCATATGTGAAATAATAAGAATTTCCTCTTCTCATTTGGTCTTCATCTTTTACATCATTTGGTGTTCCATCTAACACATCAAATTGTGCAGTTGGTATCACCCCATCTGCTCCTATTGATAATGTTTTTGTCTCAATTAATTCATTTGTATTAGCATCATATACATGATAGGTAACTTCTTTTGCATATAACCCACTGTTATCATATGTTGCTGTTACATTATATCCTACAATTGTACTATCATCTAATTCTTCTCTTTTATTTTCACTTGTATAATTTCTAATTGGTGTTACAGTTAATGCATTGTTTGTATCTGTTGGTAAATCTGGCATATATCCATTTGCACTTACTGTAAATACATTATTGATAATAGGTAATGCATTCTTATAATCTGTATAATCATATGCCTGTGATACAACAATTGTATAATATGAATCTTTAAAATCTTCATTTCTTGCATTAAAGAAGGCTGGCGTAATTTGCGCTACTTGGTCATAATAATTTTGTTTTAATACACTTTCATATGGCTCTGTATTAGAATCTACTAATTTTACTGTTCTCAAAGGTGATCCTGTTGGTAACTCTCCATCAACTGTTTGTCCAGCATAAATACTAACTGTCATTCCTGTTAGTGTTTCTGGCTCTAATGTTCCTTGATTTTCATTTTCTGGTTCTAACTTAAAACTTACATTAAACACATTTTTTACATCTTCTGCAACTTTTGAAAATGTTGCTTCCATATTCTGTGGTGTACCTGTTTGTACAACAATACCACCTATGTAACATTCATCTATAGGATCATTACCATCTTGTAAATCTACAGTTGTATATACAGCAAATTTATATGTTTCATTTGCTCTTAAATTATTTATTGAAACAGGTATTGTATAACTTCCTTGTGATGTAAAGCTTTTTGTTACACCTACTGAATCTGTATACGTAATCTCAAAAAGATTTCCATTTGCTAAATCAATGGTTTTGCCTTCATCTTCTACAATGATATTTCCTTCGATTCTTTCATAAGTGATTTCTTTTTCTTCAAATCGAATAGTAGGGAATTCCACTCCGTCCATTTTAAAAACTGCACTATATTCACTTTCATATTCACATATTTTTTCATTATCATCAAATATAGCAATTACTTTAAATGTATACCCTACATTTCTATGTATTTTTTCTTCATCTACTGGTAATGTGATTTGTGTATTTTCTGTTTCTATCACTTCTATTGGTTCTGTACTATCTGTTATTCTTGTATCAAATATTTGGAATTGATAGCTTTGTATTCCCCCATTTGGATCTTGAACATTTTGCAATTTCAATACAAAATTTGCATCTCTTTTGTTGATTTCAAATGCTGTACCTTGTATTGTTGGTGTTTGTTTTAGTGTTGTAAATGTTGTACTTGATTCAAAACCATTTGTAATCACTTGTCCATCATACAATACATTGGTTATACTAACAATGTATTGTGTATTTGGAGTTAAATTTGTAAATTCTACAGTTTCTTTTATATCTGATGAAGAAACTGTATTGTTTGTAATCGTTTGTGACTGTAATCTATTTCCATTTGTATCTTGTAGTACAATTTCGGCACTTTTTACCTTTGTATCTCTATCTATATTAACTGCAATTCCCAAGCTTGTAGAAGTGAATACATCTTTTTCTAAACTAATTCCAATTGGTGTTGTTCTAAATATTTTATAAATAAAGTTTTTTGTATATTCCATCTCATCTATTCTATATGTTGCTTCTGCTACAAGTGTGTACTCATGATCTGGCTCTAATGTAGAAATAGATAAATCAATGCTATAAACACCTAAACTCTCTGTATATTGATATACTGTTTTACCTGTACTATTATCCAAAATATAGATATTGGTATCACTCATTAATGTATTATCTTCATCTTCAATAGTAATGGTTGCCTCGATTCCCAATGAATTAGACTCTAAATTTTCCACCTTAAATACAGGTGTCTTTGTTACTTCTACATTTTCTTGTATTCCACTATTTCCTTGGTCAATGGTTTGTCCATTGTTATCTACTCCACCTGTTATATCTCCATTCACAATTGTTTGTGAATTGTTTGTTGTGGTGTCTGTAGTCTGGGAACTTCCCTGTGTTGTTCCTGTACCTTGTGCCTCTTGACCATTTTGTACTTCTTGTCCATTAGCTTCTGCAATTTCTTCTGTTTCTATTTCTTCATTTTCTATATTAGCAATTGTAATATTATCATCTGAATCAATTACCATATTATCTAAACTCATTTTGTTGCTATTTTGTTTACTTACAATTCTGGTACTTAAATTTATTTTGATTTCATCTGGCAACTCAATATAAGCTTTTGATGAGATTGTTTGATATGTAGCTTCTTGATTATATATTTTTACAATTTCATTGTCTAAATATTGAAATTCCACATATCCTTGTATATCCCTTTGTGTTCCATCATCAAAAACTATCTTTATATTTTCCCCTAGCACAATATATTTTTGCTCTGATATTTTCCAGATGACATTATGAAATACTAATTCTTGATCTAAATTATTAATGGTGTATGTATCTCCTTGTTTTGTTAATACCTTGCTAGCTCCGATATTATAATATCTAATTGGATCAGCATCGATATCATCTAAGTTTAACAATACACCATTTTTAAATGCACTAACAGAACCATCTGAGTAATGAATAAAATTATCTAGATTTGCTATTACTTCTTCATCATCTGTATTTTTAAAGATAACCTTTTGTTCATACTTTTCTTTATATGTTTCTTCTGCATTAAAATAGTATCTTTCTACATTTTGTGTCTCATTTGCTGCTGATACATTTTGTAAAACATATCCTGAATCTTGAAATATTTTTTGACTCTCTTTTTCTATCATTATAGTATTAAATACTAAAAAACCTACCAATAAAATGCCTATAATTACTATAATTACAACGTATTTCTTCATTTTTTCCTCCTTTGCCTCAAATACATATAGCATATAGATATACTGAATGTTTAATGCATATGTATCTATAAAAAAATATAACATAACGTTGTTTCTTTTTTAAGTATTTTTATTAATTTTCGACATTATTTTTGTTGGTAAGTTTTGCTTATTTTGGTATTTTTTTATTTATCTAACATTATATGATATACAAATAAATGTCTGGTATTTTTTTCCTAATGCTATATAAGCATTTTTTGCTGATTGTTTATCTTTAAATATCCCATAAACACAAGAACCAGATCCTGTCATCAATGCCTGTAATGCTCCACTTTTAATCAATTCTTTTTTTACATTTTCAATAATTTCTTTTTCTTGTATGACTTCTTCAAATACATTATATAAATTATTGGCCAATAGATGAATATCTTTGTTTTCTAATGCTTTTATAATATCATCTGTTGTATGTAATTGTTTTAAATCTTTTTTTGCATCTATTTTTTGATACATTTCTTTAGTATTACAAGCTATTTTAGGTTTAATGATTACCATATAATATTTAAAATTAGTATCAATATTTGTAATGATATCTCCTATTCCTTCTGCTTTTACAGCTTTGTTATAAAAGCAAGGAACAACATCTGCCCCTAGGCTTTTTCCTAAGGACTCCATATCTTCCTTACTTAGCTTTAAGTCAAATAATTTATTCATGGCTATGATAAATGCAGCACAGTCTGTACTTCCTCCAGCCATTCCCGCTTGCATAGGAATCTTTTTGTTGACTGTTACTTCAATTCCTGTAATGGTTTTATATTTTTCTTTTAATTTCACATAGGCTTTATAAATAATGTTTTCTTTTGTCTCTAATTCCTTCACATTAATGTTTAATTTAAAATCATCTGTCTGTATTTTTTTTATATAGATTTCATCATATAGGTTTACTTTTTGAAATACAGATTCTAAATTATGATAATTATCTTCTCTTTTTCCCAATATTTCTAAATTCAAATTTACTTTTGCTCTCGCTTTTATATAAATTTCTTCCATATATCATCTTATTCCTTCCTAAGACACATATCTGGTTGGAAAAGAATGAACTTTTCCAACTTTTTCTCCTACTTATTTTACTCTACTGTGATACAAGTAAAAACACTAATTCCATTACCTTTTCCAAACTCTGTTAGTGCTTCTCCTGAAGTAGCTGTTATCCCAATACAATTTTCATTAATTTTTAATATTCTTGCTATATTTTTTCTCATTTCTTCTACTTTAGGACTTATTTTCGGTGTTTTACATTCTATAGAAATAGATAGATGTATAATTTTATTATCTAAATATTTTAGGGCTTCTTTTAGATATTCTTCACTATTGGTTATACCTGTTTTACACATTTCATCAGAAACTTTTCCAAGTATATTTTTACATGTAATTCCTGAAATGGCATTTGTAATCGCATGTAAAACAACATCCCCATCACTATTGGCCACAATTGAAAAATTCTCGTCGAATTCCACTCCTCCTAATAACAATTTCTTATCTGTATTTGTATAATCTATTCTATGACTATCTTGTCCAATGGCTACTTTCATTTTTTCCTACCGTTCCTTTCTTAAAACATAATCTAATTGGAAAGAATTAAATATATTGTCATTCTTTTAATCTTTTCCTCTTTATAGCATACTTAATCCTTTTCATTTTATCATACCCTATACCTTTATACAAGCAATTTTCTTACTAAAAACATTTTTAACTTTCTTAGAATATATCTTCTATGCAACAAAAAAAGTTAAAGTAGTCATTTCTTATTTTGACTTACTTTAACTTATGTTTATTTTATGACTTTTCTACATCTTTTTCTTCTATTTTTGGTTTCCTATTAAAAAAGTTTTCATAAATTTCTTCTAATTTACTTATTTTCTCCTCTGGATATTGATTACTTGTTTTTAATCTTCCTATTTTTGCTTGTAGCCATCTTTTATAATATTGATAGCCATCTATTCTTTCCATAAATTCCAATTGTTGAAGAATTCGATACACCTCTCCTGTCCATGTATATCCTCTTACCTTATCATAAGTGAGTCCTCTTACTCTAGCATCCTCATTACATCTATCATTAAAAAATATTCCTCTTTTAAAAAATAATAATACACCTTTTTCATCTTGATTTTCTTCATTTTGATTTTCACTATTTTCTTCATCTTCATTTTGATCTTTACCTTGCAAACGTTGCAATATTTCTTCAATCATTTCATTTATCTCTTCCTTTTCTTCAGTTCGCAAAGAGTAATCAAATCTACCATCTTCTCCATCTAATACATATATAAATCTATATAATTGTTCATAAATTTTAGCCGTCTCTCTTTTCCAGATTTCTATTTTCTCTTCTTTTGTCGGGAAAAATTCCCCATCTGCTAATTCTAAATATTTATTTGTTAGGTCACGGTTTGTATAATACATAATCCCTTCTAATAAGTCGTATCTATTTTCCATTCCATGCAAAAAATATTGGTCAAATTTTTTTTCATCAAATTCTCTATATTTTTTTAGTAAATTTTCTATTTCTTGTTCATTTTGTCTAATAACACCATAGGTATAGCTTGTACTTGGCGTTAATTGCGTTCTATCTACTGTTTTAATATCTTGCCATGTAAACCCCTCTTTTTTCCATGCTTCTATATCTGCTGAGTTTCCTGTTTCTAAGATAGATAAATAAGATAAAGTAAGACATGGCTTGTCTTTTGTTACATTTGGCATATCTAATCTTGTATATAGAAGTTTTTTTATATCCACATCCATTCTTCCATCGAAGTTTTCTGTCATTTTTCTTACTTCACTTCTAAAATTGGTTCTGTCCTCATCACTGTCAACTAAAACTTGTATATTTTCTAAATTTCCTTCTGTATTTCCCTTTGTAGTTTTTAATAACCATTTTCCATCTATTGAAAAAATATTGTTTTCTACTCTTATAGAAATATCAGTAGAACTATCAACTAAACACCAACCCATATTTTTTGTTATTTCCCTTAATTGCTCTCTATCTCTAGGTTCCTTTATATTTAATTCCATGTTAACTACCTCTTTTATTTTCTTCTCCGTTTATTTCTCCATTTATTTTTTCTTTAGTAGTTAATTCAGATATATCATATGCGAAAAAATTTATCAATAGTTCTTAATTATATTTTTCTAATTTTATTTGTTATTTTAAATTTATTAATTACATTTTTTTAAAGATATCCTCTTATTTACTTATTTTTCAAACTCATCCATTTTACTTTTAAAAAACTCATAAAAATATCTTACATTTTCAAGTTCATTCCATTTTTGTACTTCATAATTTCTTGTATCTAAATTATATATTTTGGCATTTAAAATGCCTAACATAAATGGCGAATGTGTTGCAATAATAAATTGAATTCCTAAGTATCTTGCCATTTTATTAATCTCTTCTGCTAGTTTTACTTGATTTTGTGGTGATAACGAAACCTCTGGCTCATCTAGCAAATACAAGTTATCTGGTTCTATATTATTTTCTAAAATTTGCATGGTTGTTTCTCCATTAGAATACTTATCTTGTGAAAATTCAAATCTTGCAAATTGTTTTCCACCCTCTTTAGTTTCTAAAAATTCTTTAGCTTTTTTTAATCCTCTTTCTCTTGCTAAATTACTTTCCATACTTTCCTGTAACACAGCATCTTGTTGTACTTTTCTTATCTCATATAGTATTTCTTCACTCTTAATATATCGACTATTTTCTGGTATTCTATATATTTTTCTACCATTTTCATTTTCTCCTAATTCATATTCACATTTAGAAGCATATTCTTCAAAATAATCTAAAGTTCCAACAACTTTTGAATTATCTCTTTCTTTTCCTTTTAAGTCTAATTTATGAGCAATCATGTTTAATATGGTTGACTTTCCAGAACCATTATTTCCATATAATACAGTAATATTATCAAATATGAATACATCTGGCTCTTTATTTTGTAACACATTAAAAGGATATATGTTTTTATCGTTATTTCTTTCATCACTTAATTTAAATGTTTTTAGATATATCATAGCAACTCCTTTTAGGTTATTCTTGTTCTTTAATAAATTGTAATATTTGATGCTCAATATCTTCTATTTCATTGTAATATACAATATTTTTTACATTTTTACATCCTTTTACTAACCCAGATATTTTACTGCCTTCTTTTGCTATGACAAGTATAGGAATATTTAATGTAACAGCTTCTTGTATCTCCATTCCTTGCCCTGTAGATACATTGCTCATCTCTGCAATCATCATTTTAGTATCTTGCAATAATTGCATTGCTCTTTCATATCTTTCTGTATCATTTCCTTTAAATTTCATCGTATCTAATGGACTTGAAACAACATATTTTGAATCTATTAATGAAACGATTTTTTCATATGTTTCCACACTAGAAGAATCAGAACCTAATACAGCTCCTGTAATTAATATTCTATTTTTATCTTTATATTTTGAATGTTTACTAATTTCAATAGCAATGTCCATAAATTTCTCGTCCATATTTATACCTCCATATACCATTGTTTTAAATATATGCACTTATTATCTTCATTTAGTTTTATTTGATATATCATGTCATAAGATATTTTGTCTTTTAAAATAAAATTTACTATACAACATTCATCATTTTCACATAGTATATCAAATGAAATATCACTTGTGTTTTGTTCTTTTATTTCTTCCCAAATTGGTTGTATATTTTTTGTATCTACTTTCACTTTTGGTGTTTCATAATATTCTACATCTTCATCAAATAGCTCTATGATTTTCTCTACATGTTTTTCTTTCCAATTTTCTTTTAACTCTGTACACCATTTAAAATAATCTTTCATATTTATATCTCCTAATTATTTATTTTAATACTTTATATTTTAACTGTATATATGAATCCTTTAAAACATTACATTCTAGTAATTCTAATGCTTTTAATTTATTTAATTCTTCTACTTTAGATATAGATTTCCCATCAATTAATGTACTTGTATTTGCTCCTCCTACTAAAAGTGGTGCTATTACAATATTTACATAGTCAATCAAATTTCCTCTTAAAAATTCACTATTTAAGGTTCCTCCAGATTGAATGGTAATTTTTTCTACATCATAATCTCTTTTTAAATCTTCCATCATCTTTGTTAAGTCTATATTCTCATAATACATAATTTTTAGGTTATCAAATTTGTCTAATAATTTATATGCAGGATGATTTTTATTATCTGTTACTAAAAATAATGTATCAACCCAATTACACAAATATTCTATACCTTTTTCATTTAGATGTGGTTTTCTATCGATAATGATAAATCCACAATCTAGCTTTTGTGGTTTTTCTGTTCTTTCATTAACTCCTATTTTCGCCATTGTTCTTCCTGTATTTAAAGAATACCTATCTGTTGTTTGTTCAATTTCATAATATTGATGTAATCCTTCTTTCACACCACTGATTTTACACCAATCTCTATCAACATCTAATTCATCACTATTTCCACTATTAATTTTGCCATCTAATGACATTAGCATAAACAAAGTATTTATTGGTCTATTACTCATAAAATTTCTCCTTAACTGATTATTTTTTTTGCAATATATAATGTTGCTGGTCCTGGTATTTCATCCACTCTTTCTATTTCTTTAAATTGACTCTTTTTCATTAAGTTTTGAATCTCATTATGTGTATATGCTTTTCCTTTTTCTGTATTAATTAACATTTCAATAGCAAACTGTACAGAATATTCTGGACTGATTTTATCTTCGTTTAAGAAGAAGCTGGTTAAGAAAAGCCTTCCATTTGGTTTTAAAACATGATAAATATTTTCTAACAACTTTCTTACCTGTTCTTCTGGTTCTTGATGGACTACTGCAAATAGGAATACATCATCATAATTGCCTGTTGGAAAATTGATATTATAATCATAAATTTCAGATGTTAACCTATCTTCTAATCCTTCTTGATGGATTCTTTTATTTTGTATTTTAACCATTTCTGGCAAATCAATCATTTTTGCTGTAACATTTTTATATTTTTTAGCTACTGTTATGGAATATGTTCCTGCACCAGCAGCAACATCTAATATTGTATGATTATCAAAATCATAATTTTCTGCAATAAACTTAGATGGATTGATTGCGTTTGCATTCATTCCTTGCATAAAGCTTTCTGCATCTTTTTCTGTTAATTCTTTAAAGCTATTGGTTGCTGCTTCTTTATTTTTGATAGCATTTTCTAAGTTTTCATATCTTTTTATGATGGTTTGAGCAAATTTTATATACCCTAGCTGATTATATTCTGAGTTCTTATTTAATACCTCGTTATATTCTTCTAAATAATAGCTATCCTTATTTTTACTGATTATTTTATGAAATGTTAACCCATTCAATATAGGCTCAATTCTATCCTTTTCTAAATTTAATTCAACAGCTATCTGTGTCAATGTTTTTCCCTTATCTTCTAATATATTAAATAGCCCAATGTTATTCGCTGACATGATTAAATATGTCAATTTATATCCATTAATCATTTCTTTCATCTTTTTTGTTTGCTCTTTTATTTCCATACTTTTCACACCTTTTCAAATTCTTTATCATCATCCATTTAAACTCTAACCTATTTATTATATTTTTTATGTTTCTATCTGAATATGCTTTTCTATTATTTTTACATTCCTATCTTGTAATTCGACTTCTAAATACACTCCATCTGGTATTCCCTGCATATCCACATTATCTGTTAATGACCCTACTATATAATATACTTTTCCATCTTCCTTTAATTGTTTAGTCCAATGCTGATGTCCATTAAATACGGCAATTATATTTCCATCAGATTTTATAATTTCCTTCACTTCTTTTCGATTACTCATCAATCCTTCTTCTGGATTTTTTTCAAACCAATAATTTCCTATTTGTCCATCTTCTGCTAAACCAAAATGTGTAAATATAATACAAGGCAATCGATTTTTTTCTAAATCCTCTTTTAGCCAAGCAATTTCTTTTTCTGACATACATTGTGCCTTATATATCCCACCATCATCTCCACCTAAATCTTCTCTGATATCTGTGGTTAAGATAATAAAATGATATCCCCTTAAGTCAAATGAAAATGTTGCATTTTGATAGCCCATAATTTCTTCAAGCTCTTTTCTAGAATTCATGGTTCGTAAATCATGATTTCCCATTACTGAATAAAATGGAACTTGTATATTTTTTAATTTATTCCAAATATATGTATAATTTATAATATCTAAATCATGATTAAATGTATCTTCAATCAAATCTCCTAAACAGATACTTACATCTGGTTTGTCCTCATTTATTTTGTTTATCAGCTTATCTATTACTTCTACAGAATATTGTGTAAGTTTTCTACTTAAATTAAAGTCTAATTTTTCTGGTCTTTTGTCTAAATAATGTATATCTGAAAATATAATTAATCTACACTTATTCGACATTATATACTCCTTTCTATTCAGTATAATTATTTTAAATCATTATACTTTTCACTCACAATTTTATAAAGTTCTTTTGCACCATTACTTAATTCTCTCTCATCTACTTCACCAATTTTATATCTTTCGTATCCTAAACACTTGTCAGGTTCTGCTATTGTTAATTCCCCACTTTTTAAAATTCCTTTATATACCAAATATATCCAAAGCTGTTCTTTATTATATCTATTATCAAATGTAGTAGCATATGTTGATGTAATAAATTCTCCTATTTCTATATTGGCTTCTGTTCCAACCTCTTCTACAATTTCTCTATTTAAGGCAGTTCTAAAATCAATGTCATCCTCTTTTACCCTTCCACCGATTGTTTCTAATTTGAATCTTTCGTCTCTACAACCTAGTCCTCTTCTTTGAAAAATAATTTTATGGTCTTTATCAAAAGCATATACGATTACTGCCACTTTATAATCTCTTGATATGTTATTGTTATCTTTTAGAATTTCTTTTAGTTCTTTCATATCTTTTACTTCTGGAATATATAATTGCATTTCAATCCTCCATATTTAGTACATTATTTCTATATCGGACTTATAATTCTCTTATTTGTACTTGAATTCTATCATATAAAAACAAAAAAAGGAAGTGTTCTTTATAATGAAACAATCCCCATATGTATATCTCCCTTATTGTCTTTTTCAATATTGATTGCTCCTAAATTAGCTTCTTCATCACAATTATCTGCTTTACCATTACTTAATATTTGAGCATATTGATTTATATTTTTTCTTTTAATATTCTTCACCTATTATCATTTTCCTTGATAATTCTATATATTTCTCCCCAATTACTAACTTCTCTTAAGTATTCATTTTGTTGTAACTTTTTCATTTCTTTATCCCTAAAATAAATGGATTTTATTCCATTTTCTGATAATCTTTTACATACATCATAAGAATCATCTATCATATAATCTATCTTTTCTTTTTGTGCAGCTTCTAATTTATCATCTTGTTTCCAATAATATTTATTAAATGATATATGTTCTTTATTAAATTTTTCTATTGCAACATCTTTCATTTCTTCTATCATTCCACCTCTTGCAGATATTACAATTAATTCATGTCCTTCATTTTTCAACATATTTATTACATCTTTTGCTCCTGGTATTAAATTAGTTTGCCTTGATAATTTTAAAAAATATTTGTTAATAAAATTCATTCTTTCTTCTTCTGTCCAATTATATCTATTTCTTAAATAATGTTCATTTCTATTAATAATACCATCTTTTTTTAATTCTATGAAATCATATAAATCTCCATAAGTTTTTAGAACTCTTTCATAATCTAATATTACTCCATCTATATCTATTCCTATTTTCATATTATTTTCAACCTCTTTTCTTTACACTTCATTTATATCATAAAAATTTTAATTTTCATAGTATTTGACTAATATTAAAAAATAAAGCACATTTTTGTGCTTTATTTTTTTATCATTTTTTATTTCTAAAATTGATTTGGCAATTGGTCTATGCTAATACCATCTCCTACATTATCCCAATCTATTTTTATATTTTCAAATTCTTCATTTTTAAAGTCATTTAACCTTTTATAATCATTTTCTTCCATTTCAAAATCTAAAGATTTTATATTTTCATCTATTCTATCACAGTTTGTACTCTTGATTAAAACGTTAATTTTCTTTTCTTTCATTATCCAATTTAATATAATTTGATTTTGAGTTTTATTGTATTTTTGTGATAATTCTACTAATAAGTCATAATTTTTTAATTGCGTTCGATTTCTTCTTAAAGGTTGATATGCAACAAATTCAATATTATTTTTCTTGCAATAATCCAATATTCCAATATTTTCATTTATTTTACATTCTAAATTATAAACACCTTCAAAGAAATCCAATTTAACATTTGTATTTATTTCTTTTAATTGTTCTAATGAGCAATTACTGATTCCTAAATATCTTGTTTTACCTATTTCTTGTAGTCTCTTCATTTCAAAATAAGTATCTACTAAAGGAAGTTTTGTAAATTTAGGTGAATGTAATTGTAAATTATCTACATAGTCCAAATTTAATATATTTAAATATTCATTTAGTTGCTTTTCAATATCAGATTTTTCGTTTACTGTTGGCTCTATATTAACACTTATAAATAAATTTTCTCTACCACACTTTTCAATAAAGCTTTTTAATAATTTTACAATATTACCATTTTCATATAACATATACAAAGATAAATAATTTTGTCCTAATTTGTATGAATGAAATAAAGCTTCTATATCTTTATTATCTTGATAATTGATTTTCCATGTGCCTATTCCTATTGGGAATATCTTCTCTTTATTAATCATAAAATCATTTACATTTTCCATTTGATAATGTGTTTCTGTTTCTCCATATATTTTAAATCCCAATTGTTCATATAATTTTTTTGCTGGATTATGTTTAAATACTTGTAAAATTGTTCTAATTCCTTTTTTATGATTTTCTTTTAACTGTTCTTCTAAAATTTTTCTTCCTATCCCTTTATTTTGATATTCTGTTAAAATACTTATTTCATTTATAAATAAATCTCCATCTTCAGTTGTATGTACTACATATACTCCTATTGGCTTATTATTAGCCATGATAATTCTTTTATGAGATAGGTGCTCGTTTAAATCTTGTTGCAGTCTTTCTTTTTGGTCATCATCTTTCCAACCCCAGATTTTATCAACATACCATTTAAAATTTTCTTTTTTTAAATTAAATAGAAATTCAAAATCTTCTAATGTGCAATTTCTAAAGCTATATTTCATTTGTTACTCTCCCTACTATATAAAACTGCTTCTATCATAATTTTAATGATACTCTCAAAAAATTTAATATATTTTCTATTTATATCTTTATTCCTAATTAACTTTTAAATACAAAGTATATTCAGAAGGATCAAACTCATCGCCATGTCCTTTATCTATTGCTTCATTAAATCCTAATTTAAAATATATATGTTTTGCTATTTCATTGTCATCTTCTACGCCTATTGTAAATTCAGTATATCCTCTATTTGTTAAATTATCTATACAATATTTTATTAACTTTTGTCCTAACCCCTGTCCTTGATATTTTTTGTCTACTCTAAATGCTTGTAAATATACTCTTTTATTTGGTATTGTTTCTGTTTCCAATTCATCATTTTTATAACTAACTGTTATTTCTCCAATAACCTTTTCA
>CAJFLB010000011.1 GCA_904387305.1 uncultured Clostridia bacterium | reverse complement strand
TTGCCTAAAAACTTCTATTTGTCATACAATTTTTTATCTACCAAAATTACTTAAAATTTTTTTTGAAAAACTATTGACAATTAATAGTTAGTCTTTCTCAAGGTTTAAAACTGGTTGGAAAAGAATCAAACTTTTTCAACCTCTCCTCCCTCTTTCGTTTTTACTTACTTTGTTGCTATTATATCATTTTCTTTTTCTTTTTGTATAGGTTTTCATCAAAAATTTTAAAAAAGGGATTTTGGGGACGGACTCATTTTTCCCTTTTTGTTAATTAGAAATAAGAAAAAATATAGAATATAAAAAAATGAAACAATTTTGCGTATCTAAATTTGAATTTAGAAATTCTAAAATAAAAAAGTGAGGAAAGCTCATTTTGCTTATGATTTATAGCAACAATGAGAGAGGCTCACTTTTTTATTAAAGAATTTCTATGAAAATTTAGCTTATACAAAATTGTGTAATGACTTTATATTCTATATTTTTTAGATAACTCAAATCAAAAAGGGAAAAATGAGTCCGTCCCCAAAATCCCTTTTTCTTATTCTACACTCTTTAAGCTACCTATCATATCAATTTTCTTTAATGCAAAATAGGTAACAATATTGACAATAACTGAAAATACAAGTGTAATGACTGTTGCATAAAGATAACTAATTGGATGAATAACTTTTTCAAATCGTAAGATATTAATCTCACAAGTTCCCAAAATATAGAAATTCAAGAAATATCCTGCAACTAATCCTAATAGAATTCCAATAATCGTTAAAATTACAGTTTCTCTTGTTACATAATCATACACTTCTCTATCATAGAATCCTAATACCTTTATGGTTGCTAGTTCTCTAATTCTTTCACCTATATTAATATTTGACAAATTATATAACACAACAAATGCCAATAATCCTGCAGATACAATCAAGATAACCACAACATAATTTAGTGAATTCATTGTATCATCTAATGTTTTCATAGTTGTTGTTGTTAAGGTAACTGTTGACACTTCATTTTTCGCTACCATTTCCTGCATTACTGCTTCTTCTTGTTCTTCACTTAAGTTGTTATCTTGAATCAATAATACATTTGTATGATAAGTTTCTCCAAATACTTGTTGATACAATTCTTTTGACATATATACATAATGGCTAATATAGTTTTCTGTTATACCTGCTACCTTTATTTCTTTTTCTATATTATCAGCAGTTGTTACCTTTATCATGTCTCCTACTTTTGCATTAATTAACTCTGCTAGTTTATCTGTTATAATAATACCTTCTTCTGATAATGTAAATGGTTCTTCTGTTTTAACATCTCTCAATTTAATCATTTTATCTATCTCTTGGTTATCACTTGGAACAACAATTTGAACCGTTTCACTATTGTTGTCTTTTCCAGCTGTTCCAGATTCCATATAGGTTTCTACTACTTCTTGTATATCTTCTTTCTGTTTTAAATTTTCTATATATGTGTTTTTTTGTTCTTCTGTTAAAGCTGTTTTTAAACTTACTAACATATCATAATGACATATATCTTCATATTGATTTGGTAAAATGGAAGCTATGGAATCTTTTATACCAAATCCTGCTAATATCAAAGATGTACACCCCATGATACCAATAATGGTCATTAAAAATCTCTTTTTATATCTAAAGATATTTCTTACCGTTACTTTATGTGAAAATTTTAATCGTTTCCAAATAAACCCTACTCTTTCTAGTAATACTCTTTTTCCATACTTTGGTGCTTTTGGTCTTAATAATGTTGCTGGTGTTTCTTTCACTTCTTTTAAAATAGTATATAATGTTGCTCCTACAATACAAACATAAATTAATCCTAGTCCAATTGAAGAATATTGATGATTAAATGATACAATGAATTCTGGTAAGGTATACATCATTTCATACATATCCCATATAATTCTAGGTAGTAACTGGAATCCAATATTCATTCCAATAACTCCACCAATGATACAAGCCAAACTAGAATAAATCAAATATTTTAGCATAATATGAAATTTATTATATCCTAATGCTTTCAATGTTCCAATTTCTTGTCTTTCTTCTTCTACCATTCTTGTCATAGAAGTTAATGAAACTAAAGCTGCAATTGCAAAAAATACAATTGGAAATACAACACTTAAATTTTCTATACTTTGCGTATCTTGGATATAACTACTATATCCTGCGTTTTGCTGTCTATCTAGTATATACCATTGGGCTTTTTCTATTTCTGAAACCTTTTCTCTAGCGTCAATTAACTTCCCTTCTGCTTCTTCTATTTTACTATTAAATTCTGCTCTTGCTTCTTCTAGTTCTACTTCTGCACTCTCAATTTCTTGTTTTGAAGCTTCTAATTCTTTTCTGGCATTTGCTATTTGTGCATAAGTCTTATTTTTTGTTTGTTGCAAAGTAGCTTCTTGACTTTGAATTTGATTCCTTGCACTCTCAATTTGTGCTTCTGCACTTTGTAGTTCTTGTCTTCCACTGGCAATTTGATTGTCAATTTGTGTAATCCCTGCTTCTACTGATTGTTTATTGGTTTCATATACCTGTTTTGTTGCTTGTAACTCTGCAATTTGCTGCTTGATAGCCGCAATTTCTTCTTCTGTTTCTGCTGTTTCTAATTGCGCTTGTTTTTCAGCTATTGAATTATCTGTAATCTTAATAGCATTATTGATATTTTCTAACGTACTTTGTAATCCAGCCTTTTGATTTTCTGCTTCTTCAAACCCTTTTTCCGCCTCAATTTTTTCATTATTTAGTCGAAGTGCATTTTCTGCCACTTCCATTTTTGCTGATTCTATTTTTGCTTCAGCATTCTTAAACTCTTGATTTGCTGTACGTTCATTACTATTGATTTCTGCTTCTCCAGATTCTATTTGTGCTTTTCCTTCATTAATTTTATTTTCTGCATCTTGAAGCTGTGTTTCTCCATTTTGTTTTTCTGTATTAAACTCTTCTTCTGCTTTTGTAATTTCTGCATTTGCTTCATCAATTAATTCTTGATATCTTGCATTTTCTCTTTCTTCTTTTATTTCTTCTATCTTGTCTTTCGTTTCTTCTACATAATCTTCATATTTATTGCTTCCTGTTTGATATTTATCACGATTTTCTAAAGTGATATAGATTTCTGTATACACTTCTGAATTCACATTTTCTTTATTGACATAGATATAATAATCAATCACACCTGTTCCTAATTTTGTACTTCCTCTTTCTCTTGATATGTATAGAGGACTTTCTACCACACCTACAATTTTTAGTGTTTTATTTTTTAAATATTCTGTCTCTTCTCCCTCTGTTGCCCCTGTATTTTCTATTTTTTCAGGCTCTATATCAATATAATCTCCAATCTTTTTACCTGTTCCTTCTAAGAAATCTTTTTCTACTACACATTCATCTATATTTTCTGGCATATTCCCTTCTACCAAAACAGGTGTATTTACATCATCTACACACAAAATTTTTGAAACAATTTCTTTTTCATTTGTTTTAATTAATCCATCCCTACTATATGTACCATATACATTTTCAACATTTTCTATATTTGCCAATGCTTCTAAATTACTCTCTGTTAATCCAAGTGTTGACATGACTTCTATATCGTACACATTCTGATTTTTGTAATATGTATCAATGGAATCTACCATGTCTGGTGAAGATGCTCTTAATCCTGCAAAAAATCCTACACCTAGCAAAGCCATAAGTAAGATAGAGATAAATCGTTTATATGATTTCTTGATTTCTTTAAAAGTATCTTTTAGTAATGCTTTTTTTATTTTCACTCGCATCACCTCCAAAGTTCAATTTTGTTGTGGGTCATTGGGACGGGGCCATTGGGACCAGATCTGTTTGGACCCTGTTGGAACCAAATGGTCCAAACAGATCTGGTCCCAATGGCCCCCAACAATAACCCCAAAATTGACACTACCATTCTATATTTTCTACTGGAATTGGATTTTCATTACTTTCGATGCTTTCTGCTGTTCCATTTTTAAATCGAATAATTTTATCTGCCATTGGTGCAATGGCTGCATTATGGGTTATGATAATAACTGTCATATTTTCTTTTCTTGCTGTGTCTTGCAACAATTTTAAAATTTGTTTTCCTGTTTTATAATCTAAAGCACCTGTTGGTTCATCACATAATAACAATTTTGGATTTTTAGCAATAGCTCTTGCGATTGCTACCCTTTGTTGCTCTCCTCCTGATAATTGAGATGGGAAATTCTTTTTTCTATCTGCTAATCCCACTTTTTCCATGACTTCATCTGGACTTAACGAATCTTTACAGATTTGTGTTGCTAATTCTACATTTTCAATGGCTGTTAAATTTTGTACTAAATTATAGAACTGAAATACAAAACCAATGTCTTCTCTCCTATATTTAATTAATTGTTTATTTTTTAATTTTGCTACATTTTTTCCATCCACAATCACATCTCCTGAAGTTACACTATCCATACCACCTAATATATTTAAGGCAGTGGTTTTTCCTGCTCCTGATGGTCCAACAACAACGACTAACTCTCCTTTTTCAATAGAAAAGTTTGTGTTGTCTAATGCTTTTATGATAATTTCTCCCATTTTGTATTCTTTACAAACATTTTTAAATTCTATATATGACATATAACCTCTCCCTTCTTTAAGAGATTTTGTTATTTGCTCAGATTTTTATCCGTAATAGCAACTTATTTACAAAAAATGACTATCTATTTTTCTAATGACATTATATCATATTGAAATAAAAAGTAGAAGAAATTTTTTCCATTTTGTTTGTGAATTTTGAGTGAACTTTAAATTATAAGATATAAATAAACGACCCTCGCTCTGCCAAGCAAATGTGCCGTTTTATTATTTGCTCAAAATAGTAACCAAAGTTATTCTTAAGGCAATATTTATGATAGTTACACCATATATTCAATTGTATTATCCTTAAAATATTTCTGCATTTCTTCTAATAAAAACTGTTTTCCCTCTTCTCTTAGATTGTTTTTATACATATATTTTCCTTTTCCTCTTCCCTGCATTTTTTCTTTATCATAAATTCGAATGGCATTTGGGAAAGCTTCTTCATTAATTTTCGTATGGACAAAACTATATGTCATAAAAATAATTTCAAAAAATACTTGTTTCTTTGCTTTTTTAGAAAGTTTATTATCTAACTCTATAATTAATTCTTTATATAATGATTTCCAATTTTCAACCATAATCACAGGTGCAATTAGAATTCCCACTTTATATCCTGCTTCACTTAACTTATTAATTGCCTCTATTCTTTCCTCTAATCTTGAAGTTCCAAACTCAACACGATTAATAATTTCTTTTGGATTCACACTCATTCTGATAATCACTTTTCCTCTATGATCTAAATCCAATATATCATCTACCATAGAAAATTTAGTTGGTAATGTTAAATATCCTTTTTTTGTATCTTTAAAATTTTCAATTGTCCAAACTAAATTATTCGTAATGGTATTTTCTAATATTAAATCACTGTTACTACCAATTTCAAACGTTAATTCTTTTTCCGAAGTTTCACTGGTTTTCATAATTTTTTCTAACATCTTTTCTCGATTCACAAACAAACGTAAATAAGCACATTTATTATAATTACATACCAAATAGCAATACATACAAGCAGCTGTACAACCTGAAGAAGTATATGGAACCAAAAAATCTGAAGTTTTATGATTCGGAACAAATTTATGTGTTTTTCTAACACCAATAATTAAATTTCGTTTCATATTCATAAATTCTTTATTGGATTTTTTTCGCATCTCTTCTATATTATTATGATTTTCTATTTCTATCTTTGGAACCTCTTTATATTTTTCCATTAAATCTTTTCCTAATGTATAATTCACAATATCTTTTTCAAAATAAATCTCCTTCGGTATAAACATCTAAATCATCCTTTCATGAGTTAGTTTAACCAAAAGCGAATTTTTTATCATGTCCTTTTGGGGACGTTTCTTTTTGGGACATTTTTATGTAAACTTGCATTTAAAAGTGTGTCAATTAATTTTTTAATTGACACCTACAAAAAAATATAGCATATAAAAAATGATTTTGTATATCTAAACTTTAACTTAAAACTTTAGATTATACAAAATCATAAATCACTTTATATTCTATATTTTCAAAATTATATATTATTAAGTTTGTTTATTCAACTTCAAATTTAATCGGGGCCATTGGGACCAGATCTGTTTGGACCCTGTTTTTGTAGTTATCATTTTACATAAAAATGTCCCAAACAGAAACGTCCCCAATTGGACACTATCTTTTTTCATAAGTGACATATTCATATGTAAAATCATTTTCTCCATCTTCTGGTCCTTTTTCTCTACTGATTTCTTTCCATTTTTCTTCATCTATTCTAGGAAAGAATACATCTCCATCAAATTCTTTATCTATCTCTGTTACATACATTTTTTTTACATATGGCATTAGCAAATTATAAATCACTGCTCCACCTATGACAAATGCTTCTTCATCATTTTCTATATATTCTTGTATTTGTAGCATAGAATGTACTACTTCTACATTTTCATCATCCACTTTAAAATCTGGATTTTGTGTAAATACAATATGTTTTCTGTTAGGAAGTACTCTTCCTAAAGACTCAAATGTTTTTCTTCCCATGATTATGGTATGTCCTGTTGTGAATTTTTTAAATCTTTTTAAATCATCTGATAAATGCCATAATAGTTGATTATTTTTTCCGATGGCATTATTCTTTGCTTTTGCTACTATGATACTTAACATGCTAATCAATATTCCTTTCCCTATTTCAATTCCACTATTGTATAGAAAAAATCCGCTTTTATCTTGACCCTATTTAGATTTTTTCGTATACAACAAGGTTAAGCTTCTTATATTCGTGAAGTACTGCGTAGCAGTCTTCACATTCATGCATAGAAATCTCTGATTTCGTTATGCATGCTTTTCTTAAATAGCAACTGGTATTCTTCCAATTTTCACTTCTTTGTTATAATCATATCCTTCTACTTCAAAATCTTCTACTTTAAATTCATAGAAATCTTTTGTTGGATTTTTGATAATTAGTTTTGGTGTTACATCCATTGGCTCTGCTTCTAATAATTTTTCAACAAGTGGTATATGTCTATCATAGATATGACAATCTCCTATGTTATGGGTTAATGTTCCTACTTCTAGTCCAGATACTTGTGCAAACATATATTGTAAAGCTGCATATTGCATTAAATTCCATCCATTTGCTGTTAACATATCTTGTGAACGTTGATTTAATATTAAATGTAATTTTCCTTCTTTTACTAACCATTGTGTTCCATAAGCACATGGTTCTAGTTCCATATCTTTTAATTCTTCATGGTTAAATAGATTTGTCATGATTCTTCTACTTGATTGATCATGTTTTAATAAATATAAAACATAATCTACTTGATCCATTACTTTTATTCCTTCTTTTGTTTTAAATTCATATTTTTTTCCTAATTGATATCCATATGCTTTTCCAATGGTTCCTTCGTCATTTTCCCATTGGTCCCATATATGAGAGTTTAGTTCACTTACTTTATTAGATTTCTTTTGCCATATCCATAAAATTTCATCTATCGCATTTTTTATTGTTTTTGAGTTATTTCTTAAAGTGATCATTGGAAATTCTTTTCCAACATCATATTTATTTTGTACACCTACAATAGAAAAATAGTTAGCTTCTTCTCCATCATCCCATCTTGTTCTTACATTGGTTCCTTTTGATGAATATCCATTTTTTATAATTTCTTTGCAAGTTTTTATAAATTGTTCATCTGCTTGTGTCATTTTCAATTCCTCCCATTATTTTATTTTTTTCAATATATCAAAATTTATATTTTTTTACAAGTTCTTTTACTAATAATTTCTATAAGTTTAACAATAAAAAAGCAGATTTTTATATAATTTTTAAAAACTTTTTAATATCATCATAAACATAAAATGAACCAATCACAAAAGAAACATGATTCATTCTATTTTTACAAAATTGTATTGCTTCTTTTAAATCCATTTCATATATTTCTGCCTTATCATTTAGTTTTTTGGCATATTCATACATAAGATGTTTATCTGCAAATAGTTTTTTATCATTTCCGTTTGTAAAAATATATACATTATCCTTATCTAAAATATCTTCTATGATTTTATGATAATCTTTAGATTTTAACACAGAAATGACATAGATTTTTTTAGCATTTTTATAATATAACTCTATTGATTCTTTAAGATTTTCTATTGCTTGTTCATTATGTCCTCCATCAAATATCATTGTTGGATTTTGATGAATGACTTCAAATCTTGCTTTATGGATAACTGTTTTTAATCCATTTTTTATAGCTTCTTCTGTAAGATGATATCCCTTTTGGTTTAATATATCACAACATTCTAACACCAATGCAGCATTTTGTATTTGTTTGCTTCCTTTTAAGTTTACTTCTATATCATGATATTGTTTATAATCAAATATCTCTCTATCATTTTCAAATCTTTGATTCTTTATTTCTGATTGTTGCACCATATGTAATATATTATGCTTTTCTTTACAAGTTTTTTCAATGATATCATCTATGTTTGGTTTTTGTTCCATATATACTGTTTCAGAATTTTCTTTAATAATCCCTGCTTTTTGTTTAGCAATTTCTTCTAACGTATTTCCTAAAACTTGCATATGGTCATAGCCAATAGAACTGATAACTGAAATCATTGGATGAATCATATTGGTACTATCATATAGCCCGCCAAAGCCTACTTCCATCAAAACAATATCTACTTTTTGTTTACAAAAATATAGAATAGCAATTAGTGTAAAAAATTCAAAAAAATTCAGTTCTATATTTTCCTTTTCAATGATTGATTGTACTTCTTCGAAAATTTCTTGTATTTCTTTGTCTTTAATATATTCCCCATTAATACTGATTCTTTCATTGTAACAAACCAAATGTGGTGAAATAAATTTCCCCACTTTTAAGTTAGAGTTTACTAAAATGCTATTTAACATTTCAATAACACTCCCTTTTCCATTTGTTCCTGTTACATGTATATACTTTAAATTATCTTGTGGATTACCCAGTTTTTCCATTATCCTTTTCATCTTTTCAACAGATTGATTTTCGTTTTTTACTTGTGATTTTCCTGCCAATAGATTTTGTATATATGCTTGTACGTTCATTTTCTTCTCATTCCTTTCTCAAACCACAACTTTGTCTGCCTACCCCAAACACAATTATATTTCAAACATTTTTCAATCATCCCATTTAGGAACATACTCCTCTTCATGTTCTCCTAATTCTTGCATATATCCATTTTTGATATCTAAATCAAACACATAATTTTCAATTTCTTGATACTCTTCTTTTGTCAATTTTCTATTTAAATCTTGAATTTCTTTTGCCTTGTATGTAGGAAAATATTGTGCCATCACGTCAATATATACTTGTTCATCCATATTTTCTTTAAGCCATTTTAAGATTTTCTTACTATTTTCTATGTTATTGGGTAATACTAAATGTCTTATCATGACACCTTTTTGTATCATACCCTTGCTATTAAATTTAGGACTTCCTACTTGTCTATACATTTCTTGTATTGCTTTTGTGGCAATTTCAAAATAATGCTCCACTTTAGAATATTTTTTTCCAATTTCATTATCATAATATTTTAAATCTGGCAAGTATACATCAATATATCCTTCTAATAGTTGTAATGTTTCAACATTTTCATATCCATTTGTGTTATATATTATTGGAATGTTTAATCCATTTTTCTTTGCAATTTTGATTGCCTCTACAATCTGAAGTGCATAACTAGTTGGTGTTACCAAATTTATATTTTCTGCCTGTCGATTTTGTTGTTCTATAAATATATTTGCCAACTCTTCTATTGAAATTTCTTTTCCCTTACCCTGCTGACTAATTTCATAATTTTGACAATACACACAATTCAAATTACAATTTGAAAAAAACACAGTTCCTGAACCGTGTTTTCCACTTATGCAAGGTTCTTCAAAATGATGAATAGAGTATAATCCTATTTTTATTTTATCTGTACTTTTACACCTACCAATTTCACCCTTCGTTCGATTGACACCACATTTATGTGGACATATTTCACATTTTGTTAAATCCATTCTACTCCCCTCAATTGCTATATTTTAATTTTTTCTTGATATATTCACAAATTTGTTTAAAAAATTTAAAATTTTACACAATCAAATTTATAACTATTTTTCCAACTTTTTTCTAAATATTTTGTACACTTGTTATATATAAATTTCCATTTTCATCTGTTTTCAAATTAACTTCTTTTTTAGTAAATCTATCTATATTATCTTTTACAAATTGTTGTATATTTGTTTCTGATTCTGTACTGTTTACTTCTCCTATTGTTTCATCATTTAAGTTTTTTATTTGAATATTATAATCTGTATCAGTTGTTTCATATCCTTCTGAATAGTCTTCTAAATATTCTACAATTTGAACCGTATATCCCTTGTCTTGCTTTTGTATTTTATCTAATAAAAATACATCTTCTTGATTATCTAACCCACTTCCAACTGCATAATAAGTATCTGTTTCCTCATTATATTCCATGTATTCATACCCTTCTCTCGGAAATTCTTTTTGTAGGTCTTCTCCGAAAATTTCTTTTGTTTTATCTTGTAATTGTTCATAAGATAATTCATATTCTTCCAAATTTTTCTTAACAACCTCCCATAGCCAAACATCTGGTGCATTATTAATATTATCAAATACTGGTAATGCATCTCCTGTAATTTCTCTCCACATATATATTTTTTGTAAATAGGTTTCAATTTGATTAATTTCATCAACCGATACTTCTGATGATCGATTACTTACAATTCTATTTTGTCTATATATATACATTCCTACAAATATCAATAATAATATGATAATAATTATAATCAATTTTTTCATTGGCACTCTTCTCCCAATTTTTGTTTTATGGTATTTCATTTATTTTAACATATTTTATCATTATTTTTATATTTTTTTATATTTATGACAGGTTTCGACACCTTTCTACTTTCCCCTTTGTTATAATTAGTTTTGTTAACCAAAGAAAAGGGGGTAAATCCATGAATGTTGTAAAATTACATGACAAAGATAGTAGAGTAGTTGGAAATGTTACTGGTCAAATAACCATTTCTATTTACAATGGAGAATTTAAAGGACATCCAAATTTTTTAATTCAAGCAGATCATTCCGTTTCTGAAATTGCTGATATTATTGAAGATGTTTTATATTCTTATTAAGGCACATTTATTGTGTCCTTTTTATTGTATAAGAGACACTCTCTTTTTCTTATTTTACTTTATCTTTTAATGTATTTTCTTCTAATAAATATACTTTTCTTTTTTTCTTTATAAGTAATATAGTGCAAACAATTCCTGTTACTACACTAATGATATTACCCACCTTCATAACTATTGTTTTCTCATATGTTAATGTATATGTTCCACCTTCTTGAAGCGTTGCTTGTAAAAATCCATTATCACTTTCTGTTAATTCTACTTCTTGCCCATTTACTTCTAATCGATATCCCATATAGTAAATTCTTGGTAGTTCAATTGTCATAGTTTCTGAAGTATTTACTTCAAATACTAAATCTGGTACATCATCTACAGTTTTTGTAATTTCACCTGTTCCACTTATCATAATAATATCTTTATTTCTATTTTTAAAATATTCTAAATTTTTTATTGCTTTTTCTGGTAAATATTCTTTTTCATTTCCCATACTTTTTTCATTATTAATATCTGTAATGTCTATTTGTGATTCTTCTAAATGATCTATATAAATATATGCTCCTAATAGGGTTAAAACCAACAATCCACAACTAATGAGTTTAAAATATTTCTTATCTTCCATTTGTTTTAAGCAAATACCTGCTATTAAAATGGCTCCAAATGTAATATATATTACTAATCTCCAAGGAAATTGTAAGGTTTGTAAAATGTCTGGTGTATAGTACCATGGAAATACATCTGTTACCATTATTGTTGATAAACCTGTAAATGCCATTAAAAACACCCATATTTTTTCTTTCCATAACTTTTTCTTGATAATAAAAAATACACTTACGAAAAATAAAATGGTTACAAATAATTGCAAATTGTATCTTATAAAATGAAAATCTATTTCTCTAAAAAAAGTAAATAATTCTTTTATTGGAATGGTACTATATTTTAATCCGCCCTTTCCTGTCATATAATAAGGCATAAATATACCATAACTTCCTCTTAATTTTATTTCTAACATTGGCATCCAGAAGGATGCTGTTAATAAAAGTATTAATCCAGATGCTAATGCTAAATACAAAATATGTTTCTTTGTAAATATTTGTTTAAAATATACAATAAAAAATGTTACCAAAAGCATTAATGTAAAATAGATTGTCATTGCCAAATGGGAATAAATCGCTATGGTATATCCTCCCACAAAGCATAAGAAAAACAGTTTATATCTTTTCTCAATTAAATACAATAATCCTAACACAATTAAAGGAATTACTACAGGAATGAACATTTCTGAAAAAGCATCTCTTACAAATATTTCTGCTAAATGATATGGTGCTGCCATATAAAATAGAGATAATAGCATCGCTATTTTTTTGCTCTTGAAAATTTTCTCTCCTAACAGATAAAAGGTAACACCTGAAGCAAAAAAAGTTAACCATTGCGTGATACGCATTCCAATAGCAACATTACCAATATGAAAAATACTTAATATTTTTGTGATATAGGCTGCCGTCAAATGTGGAATTGGAGGATAGAAAAATCTTGTTCCATATCCTAAATCATTTCCTATATATTTTAAGGGTTCTTGTACTGTTAAGTTATTCCAAGATAATTGGTCTACAATCGCTGTTATCGTTGATAAATGAAAGTCCGTATCATGTCCTTTAATATATCCATTATGTACATCTATTAGCATAATAATGATACTAAAAATAAAGATTGCTAATATATATTTTATTTTCTGTCTCATATTTCTCACCTTTAATTTTTCTTATGTGTTTCATTATATTACATTCTTATTCTTTTCGCAATATTTACTTTATTTTTAGATATCCAACTTATACAAAATTTGATTTCTTTATGTAAATGCTGTATAATAAATTTAGTAACATTTGTTGCACCTTTGAAAAGGTAAAACTTTCGGAGGTGCAAACCTCCGAGTAATAAAAAGGAGGTTAGCTTTATGTTAAAAAAAGCGTTAGTCCGGACGTTGTCCTTTGTATGTGGAGCATTCATCGGACTTCTTTTATTCAATTGGTGTCAGAACATTCCCCTAGAAACGGAATCATTAGCTGCTATTTCCGTTTTAGCGGTAATCGTGTTCTTTGTTCACCTAGCTTTGGCTTACATAGAGACGCATTCTGAGTAAGCAAAAAGCTGAGACTCTATCCAGAGTCTCAGCTTTTTTTCTATCACATCAAATTCATTATAATAAAGAATATGATAATTAACACAATTCCCACTCCTAAAAAGATTAATAACCATTGTGTCATAGATAATTTTCCTTTATCTGCTTCTATCTGTTCTCCTTTATTTCTTTCTAATAAAACTATAATTAGTCCTATTATAAAAAAGAAAAAACCCCAACAAAATCCAGCAATGGGAGAATATCCTTTATTTTTATGTATAAAAGCACAAAGTATTCCCATCGCTACTAATATTATTATAGATACTATCGTCATCTTATTTTCTCCTTTCTATTTATACTGCATATTTTAAAATTGCCTTTTTTTGTAATGGTACTACACCTAAATACACAGCTAATAAACCAATTTCCAAAACAGCTAAATAAACATATAATTTTCCTTTAGTTTCATTAACTATTTTTTCTTTTTCTGCTTCATATTGAGCAATTTCTTCATCATCATATAAATATTTCATATAAGATTCTGCCATCATTACATTAGCATTTGAATTTATTGCATCCTCTACTGTTTCATTAACTTGTGCAAAATTCATCAATGTAGTTAAAAAACAAATTATAACAGTAAAAATCATAAGGTTTTTCATAACTATTTTTACATCATTTGTTTCTATTAATCTTTTTCTAAAAGTAGTGGCAATACTACATCTCCATACACAAAATACTGTTATTCCTTGAAAAATAATGGCTATAATAGCTGTTAATATTAATGAATCTTCTGAAATCCTATTGGTTATTGCTGAATATATAAAACTATACAATATACCAAATACGATTCCATAAAGGATAAATCCACCTATTAATTCTCCTGTTATTGTTCTAACTGTTGCTACTTGCTTATTTTCCAAATCATTCCCCCCCTTAATTTTCTCTAAGTTCACACATCCATTAATCATATTCTAGCATATTCGACTTTTTTCAACAATAGATTTTCAAGAGGAAAAGTTCAATTTTTACTTTTTGGTTATTTATTAAATAAATTTCCTAATTTTATTTATTATGTTGTAATATTCTATAATTTCATATAAAATATTTTTAAGGGGGATTTATTTTATGACTGATAATCAAAATCTTGAGATGAAAAATAAAGCACATGTTCAAGAAGTATATGTAGACAAGGCTATTCGTTTATTAAAGTTTTGCATAGGTATTTTTGCACTTAGTGGGATTACTTATTTAATTGCTCTTGCATATAATCTTTTTGATTTTGGACTTATTTTTGAAATCATTTCTTTTATTTTTGTACTATTATCTATTGATAGATTAAAACAACATAAGTTACAATCATCTAAAAAAACAATTGTTATCGCTATGATTCCTATAGGTTGGTTAATCATTTATGATTTTATTAACTTACTAGCAAATTTAGGTGAAGTTATAAGAGAAGTAGTTAATTACTATACTAGTATAGATCAATTTTTTTACTTTTTAGGTCCTTATCTTGTTGATGTAACATTAATTTCATTAATTGTATTATTGTACAAATCTTATTCATCTGTTAACAAGGCTGATGGGACCACAGTATCAAACAGTTATGCAGATACATTTTACAATAAATTATAAAAAAATCTTGTTGTCTTTTACAATAAAAAAAAGATAGTTATCTATTTAAAAACTTAAACTAGATAACTATCTTTTTTTAAAATTTTATATTTTCTTCCTCATCAAATAATATATCATCATCTTTATGTAATTCTTCTTTCTTGTCCTCTATATTTTCTAACCTATGTGCTAAATAGAATATGATACATATGGTTATGAAATATATGACCATATATAATATTGTTTTTATTTTGAAATTTGTATAAGCATTTACACTATCTTCTATATATGCTTCTTTGTCATCTAAATATTGTATTCCAGATAATCCTACCGTTACTCTTTTTGAATTTGTATCTCCTTGTTCATATATTTCATAAAATTCCCCAAATGTTTCTTCACTATATTGACTGTCCAAATAAATCTTTAATCCTAAATGAATAAAAACAATTAATAAGGATAATATTCCTACTAATTTTAACCCTTTTATGATTGTTTCTTTTTGTTTGGATAATATTGTAATCAATGCGGCTAAGATAACTGTTGCAAGGATACTAATCAATTGAAAGTTTAAAAATGTTTCCTTTATTTCTGCTATTGGATCATAAAATGTAATTTGATAAGCAAACAAATATACCGCAACTGCTATTAGAATGATAAGAAAAGCTGAAATTAACTCCATGGCAATAAAAGTTTTATCATAATGTATAATAATATATCTATGCCTCCAATAGTGTGAATAATGTGGTACTCCATATCCCCTATTTCCATTGTCTTGTCCTATATCAATATTAGGAACCTCTCCTCTATTTCTAAACATACCCTTTTACTCCTTTTATGATTACTTTAAGTTAATGGTATCATATACTCTTTTTTATTTCAATAATTCTTTACTGTTTTTGGTTTCCATTTGTTTCTATTTTTTGTTAGTTTGAAACTTTTACTCTATTTAAGCCGTTTATCATTTTATTAAGCCTCTTATAGTATAAATATTGTCAATTAAAAATGTATGTTTTATAATCTTTTCAGAAATAAAGTATGGATAAAAATAATGAAAGGAGGTATATTGTTACAGCTTTAAAACTGTGTAACATATACAATTATGAAATTTGAGATTGTAAAAAAAATAAATAATAGTTTAGAAAATGACAAAGTCATAATAGAAATACAGTTTTCAAATAATAATCAAGATTTATACGATTTTATTGAATACTTAAACAATTATGAATTCAATCATGATAAAGTAATAGTAACAGATAAAAATTATAATTTAATAGAAATAAAATATATAGATATTGTTGCATTTTATAGTGATAAAAAGTCTAATTATTGTAGGACTAAAAATGAAACATATAAGATAAAAAGTAAATTATATGAGTTAGAGAATATGGATAATAATTTTATAAGAATATCAAAAAGCTGCATTGTAAATATCAAACATATAGATAAATTTGATATAAGTGAAGTTGGAAGAATAATTGTCAAGTTGGATGATTCAACAGAAGAAGTTGTTTCAAGAAGAAGGACTAGACAAATTATGAAAATTTTAGAAGAAAGGATGATATAATTATGAAGAAAAGAAAATTAATTTTTAACTTGAGTATTTATTATATAGTGGGTTTAATACTATTTACAATAATTTCTTATATTATCCATATAACATTGTTTTCACTTTTAACAGATAATACTATTATACCTTTGTTAGAATTACAAATGATTCCTCATAATTTGTTTTATTTTCTTCCTTGGTATGTCGGAGTATATACAATATTTTTCCTATTGATAGCAATTATAGTTCATAAATATGATAAATATATGATAAAAAAGTTAAATGAAAAATTAGAAAATATGAAAGGAGAAAATAAAAATGAACAAAACTAAAATTCTAATAATTATTTTAATCATACTTATAATAGTGGCTGTTTCATTTGGTGTTTTTATGGCTTATAAAACATATAGAACTCCTATGCAAGTAGAAAACTTGGAACAAGCAGTAAAAATTCTTACAAGCGAAGTAGAAAATGAAAATGACCGAATGATTAAACTTGCAATGTATAATGAATTATCTAAAAGTTTTACTATGGTAGATAGACATACTAATGAAAAAAGAAAATTCTCTAATGAAGAAATGCAAGAAATTTATTCTAATATAGGTGGAAAAGAAGCGGTATTAAATTACTTACAAAATATCAATGATGATGAAAAAAGAAGAGATCAAATTCAATTAGCATTTGATTTGAAGATTATTGATAAGAACGATTTTGATGACTTATGGCATATGCTATAAGTCATATTTTTTGCCAAATTCATCAAAGATGTCTTCATAATTAATTACTTCCCATATTTTAAATATTCACTCTATATGTTTCCATTCTTTTCCCCAAATTAATTGTACTTTTATTTACAATTTCTATCCTTGGAATTAAATACATTTTTTGCTCAGCATCTAATATAAATATATAATCTACATTTGTGTTTACTACTGTTTTATATTCCTTTCCTTTTGTTCCGCCACAGCTTTTTAAAGCTACTTGATATACATTATATTTTGTTTTACATCCTGTTGCTTTTACTTGCACTGTATATAATTTATTACATTTTTCGATTACTAAGTCATAATCCTGTGTATCATTTAATGGTATTGATACCGTATATCCTTTTGTTGTAAAATATGCTATTGCCATTCCTAAACCCGAATTTCCTTTTTCTTTATTAGTATCAAAATTCATAGGCTCTTTCCTTTCTTTTAAAACATTTGTTTGTTTTTTATATAAAAATAAAATACAAGTTTCCTTGTATTTTATGGTGGGCAGGGAAGGATTCGAACCTTCGTACTCAAATGAGAACAGATTTCTTACTACTATAGTTTTCACTACCATAACCAAATATATTATGTTTGTAGTCTGGACTTTCTCTTTATCTTTTTCAAGATACCAGGTATAAAGTCTCTACACTCGGAAATTTCTTTCCTAGCTCGGGATTGTCATCAGCCTAACTGTTAAGAGTTCCCCGAATTAGCCCGGTGTTCATCATATAATCACTTATATGAGCTGCAAGTTTAGGTTTTGATTAACCAAAGACCACAGTCTGCCGCCTTTAGCCACTCGGCCACCTACCCATATGTATAATGGTGCTCCCTCAAGGATTCGAACCTTGGACCCACCGGTTATGAGCCGGTTGCTCTGACCAACTGAGCTAAGGGAGCGTTTTCCTTAACGCAAGTTACAGTATAAACTATTTTTATTTAGTTGTCAAGACATTTTTTCAAATTCCTATAATTTCTTGCTAATTATTCATTTAAAATTCTATTTTTCTTTAATATAATTCTATTTTATACTTATTAAAGGAGTTAGATTGAAAACTAACTCCTTTTATGAATTTCCTTTATTAATTATCTGAACCTTTTCCTTCTGGCAATGCTGGATATTGTATAACAATTCTAATTTTTGTAATATATCGAATTGTTCTTACAAGTTTACTATTTTTAAATCTTTGCCATAGACTTGGTTTCTTTTCAAAGGTTACTTCTTGTTCATATTGTTGTTGTTCTACATTTACTTGCTCTTTTTGTTCTGCCTGTACTTGTTCTTGTTCCACTAATGGTGTTTTTTCTTCTGCTGGTGCTGGAATAGATTTTAATGCGTCTGCTATTTCAATTCCAATATAGCTTAATGCCTTTGATCTATCTTCTATTCTTTCCATATCAATTTCTATATGTAAATTAGATTCAAGATTTGTTACTCTAGCATTTAACAATTTCATAGCATCTTGATAGTTTTGAGATTTCTTTCCTTTGCATTTTCCAACAATATTCAATGTCTCTATAATATCTTCTGAAAATTCTTCTTCTGCGTCTTTTACTTGATCTTTCCAATTTTTTTCTTTATTATCTACAATCTCAATTAATTCTTTTAATCTTCCTGATAAAGCTATATTTTGTTCTCTTTGTCTAATTAATTCTTCAATTTTTTTTGTATTTTCCTCAAATTGATTTGTAGCATATTCCACTAATTCATAAGCAGCCTTATAAACACTTATTGGAAAATTTTTCTTTTTTGGATATTCAATTAAATATGTTTTAATTGATTCTATTAAATCTTTAAAATAAGAATCATCTTCCAATTGTATAATTTGTTTTTTACTTTTTGGATTAATAAGTTTATGTACTTTATCTATATTTGATAATATTTTCTCCTCAGTGATAACCATTCTCACATTTACTATGCCAGATTTAGACATGTAAATTACCTCCTTTTATCTTAAGCATATGTTTTTTATACAATTATAATTATACATTAACCTACAAAAAACTACAATACTAACGGAAGATTTTTTTTTTAAGTTTTTGTTACAAAAATATTACATTTTTGTAACATTTCCTATTTCTTCGTATTTTTGCCCATTTTCTGTTTTCTCCGTAGCATTTGCATTTGTAAAAGTGAATCCAGATTTATATTTGTTTACGAAAAAGCGATTTTTCTATTCAATACAATTTACAACCAATAGAATGTTGATAAATAAATATTTTTAAAGAATTCGAATGTGACCGGAATTGTTTTACAAATTCTTAAGATAAAGCCATAAATGGTCCTGTTTCCGGGTATTGTTATGGCTTTATTGTTAGAATTTGTTAAACATAATGAAGGGTAGCCGAGAAACTTTAAAAATATTTATATATCAACATTCTGATTAGTTTCTATTTAAATCTGTGAATAGTAAGAAAAAATATTTAAGCAGAATGAAAATTCTGCTTTTATCTTGGCCCAATATGGATTTTTTTCGTATACAACAAGATTAAGCTTCTTATAAAACTGTCTTTATTTCTTCAAATCTTTTTACTTTTTGGGTCGTTGTTTTAATTAATTCTTTATTTGTCACACTAATTTCTCTTACATATTTATATGCAGGCATTGCCTTATTGATTTTTTTAACTTCTTGCCAAATTTTTTCCTTCAATTCCTCTGGATTTTTTGTTCCAAAAATTTCTTCAACTAAATCTTCATCATACACAATTTTTGCACATATTTTATAATCACCATCATCTTCTGGTTTTCCATAAACAAAAGATTCTTTTACCCCTTCAATTTTGTTTATCAATGCTTCTATTTCTTCTGGATATATATTTTTTCCATTTTTTAAGACAATCACAAATTTCTTTCTTCCTGAAATAAAGATAAAATCATCTTTGTCTATTTTTGCTAAATCTCCTGTATGTAACCAACCATCTTCTGTTAAAGTTTCTTTTGTTGCTTCTTCATTGTTATAATATCCAAGCATAACAGATGGACCTTTAACCATCAATTCTCCAACGCCCTCTTCATTAGGATCTTCTATTTTTACATCTAAACTTGGAAAAGCTTTTCCAATAGAACCTAATCTTTGATATTTATCGTCTTCCACAGAAATAACTGGTGAACTTTCTGTTAGTCCATATCCTTGATATAATGTAAATCCTAGTTCATTAAATCCCTTTTCTGTTTCTGGATCTAGAGCAGCTCCTCCTGCCACAAAAATTCTTATATTTCCACCTAATGTGTCATGAATTTCTTTAAATAATTTTTTTCTGATATCTATTCCAAATTTTAATAAAAATTGACTAATTTTTATTCCTTTTTGTACTGTTTTCAATTTGCCTTTTTTCTCAATTGTTTTCATTACTTTTTTATACATTCCTTCAAACAAAATTGGAACTGATACCATGACACTTGCTTTATATTCTTTTAAATTGTCTGCTATATGCCTAATACCTTCGCAAAATGCAATTGAAGAACCTCTTGATAATGGATATAAAAATCCAGTTGTGCATTCAAATGTGTGATGCAATGGCAAAAAAGATAAGAATCTATCTGTATCATATATTCTTAAAACAGATGTAATATCCATTATGTTGGCACATATATTTTTATGTGATAACATAACTGCTTTTGACATAGCTGTTGTTCCTGATGTAAATAGCATAATAGCCATGTTTTCTGCATCGATTTTTGCATCTAAAAATTCCCTATTACCTGCTTCTAATAATTCTTTTCCTTGTCTTATCAATTCATATTCAGAATATATTCCATTCTCTTCTTTTTCTAAGTCCATTGAAATGAAATATTTTACTTTTGTATTTTTTTCTTTTTTTATTCTGTCCATAATGTCATTATATTTTTGAGAATATACAATCGCTTCTACTTCTGAACGAATCATTAGACTTTCTATTTCATTTTCTGGTAAAGATTTATCTAATGGAACAATCACTCCTGTTCCAGTAACAGCTGCTAAATAAACAATTCCCCATTCATATCTATTTTCTGATATAACGGCAATTCTTTTATCTCTTAATCCCATATTTACAAATTTTGTTCCTAATGCTTTTACATCATCTCTAAACTCTTTATGTGTAATTTCTCTAAATTTTCCTTCTTCCTCAGTTTTAAAAACATAAGCAGGTTTATCCCCATAAAGTTTTTCAGACTTTTCTAACATATCTCTCAAATCTGTAAATTTCACAAAATCATGTATTGGCTCTCTCATGTTTTAACCCCTTTCCTTGGTTGAAAATTCGTTCACTATTTTCAACTGTTCATTATTTTTCAATCAATCCTTCAATAACTGTATTTTCAAAATCCTTGTACAATTTCATAATATCAATTTCTTTTTCATTTCTCAATTTATATACCAATGTTGAACAAATTAATCCATATATCTCAGACGCAATAACTTTTGGATTTCCTTTTTTTATTTGCTTTTTATCGATTCCTTCTTTGACAATTTCTTCAATTTTATTGATATAATCATAAACATGTTTTTTACACTTTTGATTTCTTGCTTCATTTCCCCAAAATTGACTTAGTAGAATCGTGATTAAATCTTCATATTTCATAACAATCTTAATTTGTATTAAAACTATCGCTTTTAGCTTGTCTATGTAATTATCATATTTCGCTGTTTTTATATCAATACTATTTTGTAATAGTTTCATACCTTCTTCAATTAAGAAATTAAAAATTTCTTCTTTACTTGAAAAATGATAGTACAAAGTTCCTTTTGCTACACCTACTGTTGCGGTAATTTCTTCAATACTTGTAGCATCATATCCCTTTTCAGCAAACAATTTCATTGATGTTTCAAAAATTTTTCTTTTTGTTTTATTCATTTTCTAAACATCCTTTCAACATGATATATCAATGTTTATATTATATATGTAAACACTGAATATTGCAATATTTTTTTATGGTTTTATACTACTTGTTCAAACATTTCGTTTTGGACCATTCCTTGTAGAAGTTGTTATGATTTATAAACTATCTGTTACGAATGTGATTGGAAAGCATACTAGAAAATTTTATTTTAAATAAATGAAGGAACCCAAATCCTTTTGGGGAGTGTCATTTATTTAAAATTAGATTTTCTGTATGCTTGTATTGAGCCGAGTAATAAATCGTTTATGAATCACTATGACTTGCACATAAGCTAAATATAAACAAGATTTATCTTATCATACATATAACACAAAAAATAAGGATTTCAATAACAATATTAAGTAGTAATGTATAATTCACACACCTTATGCCTATATCATTTAGTTTATCAAAATGATGTACAATTTTATTAATTTCTTCTTGTGAAAATATTTTTTTGTCTTCCATATATTCTTTAGCCAAAAATCTTGCTTTTATCATTGCATCATTTTCTAAATAACTTCTGACAAAATAATAAATAAATCCTCCCATAATTAAAATTGCTAAAAACATCATTTCATATGGAAGTATGTTAAATAGTTTCAAGATAGATATGATAATAAAATATAAGATATATATGTTAGAATATATAAAATTAAATATTAATATTTTTCTATTCTGAATAGAATGTAAACATTCATGTGCAATAGTTTGTATTCTTGTAAAACTTCCCCTCACATCTGCAATCATAATTTTATTAGATATTGCAATATATAGTGAATTAGTTGCATTTTTATCTTCTTCAACGATAACTGTTTCATTATGTAACATTTTTAAATATTCTTTACACATTTCTACATTACTTGGATATTTTTCTGCCAACTCATCTAGTGTTTCATTTTTAGCAATTTCCTCGATTTGTTTTTTGCTACTTCCAAACAAGATTCTTAAAATAACTATTATACAAATTAAAAAAATAATAATGATTCCAAATTCCATTTTTTATTCATTCCCTTCTATATACATGACTTTAAGTTAATTTTTCTTTAAAAAAACATGTACTATCAGAATTATATACTATTCTAATTTCAAACAAAGCTAATACATATAAGATTTTATATCATCTTACATACATTAGCTTTGCTTTAAACTTATATATCCATGTATTATATTAAATATATTGTATTACATAACATCTCTTACTGCTTCACCAATAATTTTATTGACATCTGTCAATAAAATATTAAATTTCATTTCAGCATCAAAATATTTTTTTGCATCATCTATTTGTATCAATTCTGCATATAATTCCTTCATTTTATTTGTTTTATCTATATCTTCTTTTCCTGTTTGCATTTGTGTTAATTGTGCATCATACCTTGCTCCTTCAAATTCACTTATCTTCTTTTTTAGGTCAAGATTTAAAGCCAATGCTTCTCTTGCCATTTTATAATTCACATATTCTTCTGATTGTCTTATTTCTGCTGCTAACCTATTGGCTGTGTCATATACATTCATCATTCATACGTCCTTTCTTTCTATTCACTTACTGTATTGGTTATTTCTGTTACTTCTTCTGTTCCTTCAATTTCTACATTCGCATTTGTCGGACATATATTTACAAATGTATTTCCATCATTTACTTGAATTTCATTTCCATTCATATCTTGATAAATTGTTTTTTCCTCTCTTGAATTTTTAATACATTGAATTTGGATTGCTCTTCCATTTGTAATATAATATCCATCAAAAGTTCCTATATTTTTTAAACCTTGTCTACCTTTGTTTTCTGAATCTGATAAAGTATAATTATTACAAAAAGTAATGATAATATTTTTAGTTGTAACAGGCTCTTCTGTATCCCAATCTGTTTGTTCTTCTCCTCTTGCATATCTTACATATACTTTATTTTCTTTATCATATTCATATCTTACAGTCTGTAAATCTGAATGTGGTATTGTAACTGCATCTGCTACTTGCCCCTCTTCTAAATTTACTTCATCTGTTACATAGTTTAACACACTTTCTTCAGTAGATGTTGTTCTATAATTTTTGCTCTTTGCAGATTCTAATAATTTTTCTGTACTTGTTACTGCATTATGTGGTGCATATTTATCTTTTACTCTCCAGAAAGTTGTTCCATCTTCTGCTATACCATTGATATCATCTATATCATATTTTTTAATATCACTTTGTGCTTGTGGGCTTTGTCCAAAATGTACATATATTGCATCATTTTCCATTGCATAATCTATGAAATAATGTCTGGCACTTCTCACTGGTCCTATTTTATCTAAATCAGCACCTTTAAATAAAGCCATTAATCTGGTTTCTCCACCTTCAACAATGATTTCATATACCATATATGCTTGATTTAATCCTGCTTGTGGCCAAGCATCACTGTGATTATCAATCATAACTGCAATTGGTCTATCATTTCCACTAAAAATTTGTACAGTTTTTTCCTCTTCTTCTGCTACCACCGTTTCCTTATTTTCTTCACCAGATATCGTTTCTGTATTATTTTTATCTTTTGTAATTTTATATGCTAATACCCCACCGGCTACAATAATTAAAATAACTAATATGGCAATTAAAACTTTTACTCCACCTTTTTCCATTTGTTCTCCCTTCTTATTTTCTTTTATCTCAATATATTCAATGTTTCTAATACTTTTTCTTCTTTTGTGCGCATTTCTTTTTTATCTTCTTCTTCCATATGATCATATCCCATTAAATGATAAAATCCATGAACCAACATATAACTTAATTCTCTTTCAAAACTATGTCCATATTCTTTTGCTTGCTCTTCTACTTTTGGTATAGAGATGACAATATCTCCTAATATGTCTTGATATTGAAACTCTTTTTCTTGTATTTTTTTATTTAATTCCTCTTTTTCAAACATAGGAAATGAAAGTACATCTGTTGGTCTATCTATATTCCTATATTCTTTATTTATACTTTGTATATTTTCAGGATTTGTAAAGGTTACAGTTATATATAATTTCGAATCTTGCAATCCTTCTTCTTCAAAGCATTTTTCAAAAACTTTTTTTACAATATTTTCCCACTTTTCTACTTTTTCAATATCTTTATATATAATTTCATATGTTTCCATCTATGCAACTTCCTTTAATTTTTTTGTATATTTTCCTTCTGATATATATGCATTTTTTAGTTCTCTCAATGCACCATAGTCAATTAATTTTCTTTTATAATAGGTAATCAATTTACTATAATCTGTTTTTGTATTGCCTTCTTTTAGTTTTTTCATATCATTTTTGATAAATAAAACTTCTTTTTGTCTTACATATTCAATAAAGTTAGTTTCTTTTAATTTACATATTTCTTTATATTGATTCCAGAAAGTTTTAAATTCTTCTCTATCTTTTGGATTTTCCCAATATACTTTTGTAGATAATAATTTTACGTTATAGTCTTCAAATAGATTAATTAACATACCATATGCTCTTTCTCTCTTTGTAGCTATTTTTGTGTCTTGAACTAAAATTCTTGCATCTTTTAAAACTTTTTCATAACATTGTATTGCAACAATTAATGGCAAACTATGGGTAAACAATTTTCTACTAATACTTAATAATAATACATTTTTCTCTATATTATCTTTTGTGTCTAATTTTCCTACTGTATATGTTTCATAATTTTCATATTCTTTTATCACATCTTTTGCAATCGTATCATTTCCAATTCTTATTTTTAATGCCAGAATATTTTGTATATATTCTTCTAATGTATAGAATATTTTTGTATATATCCATTCTTTTGAAGCCTCATAAGTATTCATCGTATCTGCTAATTTTATTGAATAATTCTTTAAAATTCCTTTATACAACATATCCATTTTTGAAACATAAAATTGATTATATCTTTCAACTAATTTTTCTTTTCCAGATAGCTGAACTCCTTCATTATCTAGTTCTAATAAATATTTTTGTTTTCTATGTTTATATTCTACATATTCATTTTCTTTTAAACTGGTTACTTCATAATATTTAGATAGTGCTTCTTTTTCAAAATCTGATGCAGTATTATTTTTTACTTTTTTATATATAGAATCCATAACATATTTATCTAATGCTTCTAAATAACTTTCATATGCTGCATCATATTTCTCTTCATCTTCTTTTTGGTTATAATTTTCACCAGTATTTTCATATATTTCAAACGCTTTTAATAAGCTATTTCTTTTTATTGAAATTAGCATGCCGTTAATTCCAATTTTTGTTGGTATTAACATTTTGGTTAATGTTTTTGTAATTTTGTTAAAAAATGTTTTATCTGTTCCTGTGATTCTCAAACTTTTTTCTTCCATTTATATCATCCCTTCAAAACACAATTTTTTCATTTGTCCCTATCGTCTCCAGCACTTCATATGTAACATAAATATCAATACTATTTTCATGTTCATAAGTATTTATATTTTTATTTACAATGTTTTCTTTATTTTCTATTTGGCTTTCCAATTCCTTTTCTATTTCTTGTATACCTAAATTTTTTGCTTCCTCAACAGAATATGTCTTTTCTATTTCTTCATATTGTTGATACGTCGTTTTTACTACGGAAATGGGCAAATAGAAGTTAGAAAATAACTTAATTTTATTTTCATTCTCTATTGTATCATAAAATTCAAATTTTGAAACCCCTTTCGGAAAATTTATTTTAAAATTATTCATTTTTATTCCATAATTTGTTTCAACATCTCCTGTATACTGTTTTTCCGTAGCTTTATACTCAATTGTCTTGTTCATGGTATACCAAACTCTTGCTTCTATTTCTCCTTTTGCATGAACATATCGAATTCCTGTATATTTTCCTTCCATCCATCCATTAATTAATACATCTCCAACACTTACCGTATCTCCTACTTTTACATTTGCTGTTCCATCTTGTGCATTTATTTTGGTAATGACACCATTTTTATTTGAAACAATATTACAGTATTCATCTTCATCTACAATTTCTGGTTTTTCGTCCGCTTTAACTAATCTAACGATTGCATTGGTTCCTTTTAATTCAATTCCTATCCATGCAATATCGTCTCTTTCTAATCTTACTTTATTAATAATTTCCTTTGTGTCTATGTCGTTTTTTAATGTTCCAATTTTTAGTCCTGCTTCTTGAATATCTTCCATAATGTTTTCAATTGCCAATCCATTTTCTTCTATGATTTCTATATTCCATACAAAATTCGAGCTTAAAAAGATGATACCAAGAACCAAAATTAAAAATAGAGCAAACAATTTTCTCTTCTTATATTTATTAATAAGGAAAGGTAATCCTTTTTTGGATTTAATGGATATCTTACTTTGTGTGTTTTTCGCAATTTTACAAATTTCTCTAAAATGTTTTATTTCTATATTTAATGCTATGTTTATATCATTTACTTTTTTTATATTCCACATCATATAATTTCGATTTCTACAAATATTAATAAATCTTTCAATATAATAGCCTTCTACGACAATTCTTAAATATCCATATATATAATTTATGATTTTTTTTATAATCATGTATCTCTCCTTATATCTAATCTGTTATTCTTTCAAAATCAAAACTCTCAATTTTTCCTGTTACACGTATATCATCATTAGTCATAGTCTCTAACTTTAGATTATATCCATTAATACTAATTAATCCCTTATATGTACTAATTCTTATAAAAAATTCCTCATATTCTAAAATTCCTTTATAATTTTCTATAATCATTTCGTCAAACCCTATTAGAGAAATTTTAGGAACATCAGAATACACCTCTTCTGGAATTTCCAATATTTTATTTAATTTACGCATTCTATTTTTTTTCATGTTTATGATCTGTCCTTTCTAAAATTGGGACCATTGGGACCAGGTCCATTTGGACCCATCACATTTCAAATTCATCTAATGATTTGAATTCATATCCCATATTCTTTGCTTCTTTTATGACACTGTCTAAAATATCTGTATTTGTTTTTGAATTTCCATGTAATAGCATAATTTCTCCATTATGAAGATTTTTTAATATCTTTTCTTTTGCTTTTTCTTCATCTGGTTGTTTTTCTTCATTCCAATCTTCATAAGCAAATGACCACATAACAGTTTTATATCCTAATGAATTTGTCACTTGTAGTGTTTTTTCACTAAACTCTCCTTTTGGTGGTCTTATATATTTCATTTCATATCCAAATTTTTCATATACACTTTGGTGTAAATCCATTACTTCTTTTTTTATTTCTTCTGCTGTTAAACTTGGCATGCTTTTATGATTGACTGTATGATTTCCTATGATATGTCCTTCATCAATCATTTGTTTTACTAATTCTTCTTGTGTATTAATATAATGTGCTGTTAGAAAAAAGGTTGCCTTTACATCATTCTCTTTTAGTGTCTCTAAGATTTGACTCGTATAACCTGCTTCATATCCTTCATCAAATGTCAAATAAATTGCTTTTGATTCACTATTTCCTAAAGCTATTCCATTATTTTCTTCTAATACTTTTCGATTTTCACTTCCAACATCTGGTTGTTCATGGTTATCATTTCTTTTTATTCCCCATTCTATTTTTTTAGTGTTTACTGTGCCTACATTCGTATTTATAAGCTTTTCTTGCTGATTTTGTATAATCGTGAATGATAGTATTGCTATAAGCAATACCATTATCATTATATTTCTAACTGGTTGTTTTTTTATCATATTACGCATTATGTTCCTCCTCTTATTTTCTTTTGTTTAATTGTATGAATGATATTTTAAATTATTCCTTTGCCATCAAGGTCTGTTATAAAATATAAATATGAAATTAAATTTTAAAATTTTGTTTCATATTTATAGTGCATCCAAATCAAATTTCCTAATTACTGTAAATTCATTTTTTATCACCTTTTTCATTCCTCTTTCACTTTCCACTGGTATTAACGCTTTTATCTGCAATATAAAATTATTATAAGAGTATTGACAAGATGATTTTTTTAGAATATATTGTTGTTGTTACTGGAAAAATAAGGTAATTATTTTTTTGTTGTCAAAACATCTTATTTTTTATCGAATAAAAGGAGGATATACTATATGTTAAATTTTGTCATTTGTGATGATAATGTGAATATTTTAGATAGATTAGAAAAACTTTTAGAAAATATATTTACAAAAAATAATCTTGAAGGTCAAGTATCTTTCAAATTTAATAACTTTGAAGATTTATTGGCTTGTTTTGACAATGAAAATCAAATCGATGTTTTACTTTTAGATATTAATTTAAAATCTCAAAAAACTGGTTTAGATTTGGCTGAAGAAATTAGAAAGAAAAATAAAGATGTTTATCTTATATTTACAACGGGTCATTTAGAATATGCTATGATGGCTTATAAATATAAAACATTTGATTATTTAGCTAAGCCTATTACTTATGAAAGATTAGAAGATACAGTAAAAAGGCTTTTCGATGATGTTTATGGATTACCAAAGAAATATATTAAAATTGATAATAAAAACACACTTGTAGATGAAACGCAAATTCAATATATTAAAAGAGATGGTATGAAATTAAATTTTCATACCTCTTCTCGTGATTATGAGTCTTATAGTTCTTTTAATAAAATTCAGGATAAGTTACCTGATAATTTTGTAAGATGTCACAAATCCTATATTGTTAATTTAAACAATATTAAAAATGTGGATCCTGTTGCTTTAACTGTGTATTTTAATAATGATACATTTTGTAGTATTGGACCTAAATATAAAAAGGAATTTATGGAGGTTATAAAAAATCATGGAATTATTGAATAATATATGGAATGCGTTAACTACGCCTAATGAATGCTTGATAAATATATTATCTATACCGTTTACGATAATAGAAACTACTTTACTCATGTTTCTTTTTATATCTATTCTAGACATTAAGTCTAATTATAAAAATAAAATATTGTATATATCTGTAATCAGTATCATTAGTATCTTGAGCAATTTTCTACTAACTAGTCCTTTCAATTTAATTATTAATTATACTTTTATGATTATCTTTATACACTTACTTTTCAAAACTAATGTATTTAAAACTATAATAGCTTTTATTATTCCAATCATAATTTTTGCCTTAATAGGTATGTTTATAATGAATCCATATCTTGCTATAGCAAATATTTCTTTTGATTCTTTATCAACAATACCTTTATATAGAATAACCTATGTCTTTTTACAATACATCATTGCTTTTGCAATTTATATATTTTTCAGAAAAAAACATCTTTCTCTAAAAATCTTTGATGAAATTGACAAAAAAAATAAAAAGATAATTTATGCTAATTTAATATTTGGTATATTCACTCTTTTAATAGAAGCTGTTATTACTGTTTACTATATAGATAATCTTCCTTTGATTATAACCTTTTTAAGTTTCTTATCTATGTTAGCATATTTTGCAATAAGTATCTATAGCCTAACAAGAGTCATGAAATTAGCTTCTACAACACAAAAATTACAAAATGCAGAAGAATATAATAAAACGTTAAGTATTTTACATGATAACGTAAGAGGTTTTAAACACGACTTTGATAATATTGTAACAACTATTGGTGGATATGTAAAAACCAATGATATAGAAGGATTAAAAAAATATTATGTGCAACTTGAAGATGATTGTCAAAAAGTAAACAATTTATATGTTCTAAACCCTAAACTAATTAATAATCCTGGTGTATATAGTTTATTAACTACAAAATATCATGAAGCTGAAGAAAAAGGAATAAAGGTCAATATGTCACTTTTACTTGATTTGAGCAAATTAAATATGAAGATTTATGAATTTACCAGAGTTTTAGGTATTCTTTTAGATAATGCTATAGATGCAAGTAGTGAATGCAAAGAAAAACTAGTGAATATCATTTTTAGAGATGACGCCAAAAATCATAGACAACTCATCATCGTAGAAAACACATATAAAGATAAAAATGTCGATACTGAAAAAATATTCAATAAAGGTTTTACTGGAAAAGAAAATCATACTGGATTAGGTTTATGGGAAGTCAGAAAAATTTTAAATAAAAGTAAAAATTTAAACTTACATACTACTAAAAACGAAAAATATTTTTCTCAACAAATCGAAATATATTATTAGTCCAAAAATAGATATGAATTAGTTTTTCATATCTATTTTTATTCAAAAAGAAAAACAGCTTTCAAAAGCTGTCTTGTATTGGATTGTAAATATATAACTTTTTAAGTTATATATGGGATGGCAAAAATAATTTTTCGTCCTATTTTTGCCAAGTAATTAGTCTTTTTTTATCATGCTTTCTGGCATTTTAGGTTGATGTAAAACCCATGCAACAAAACAAGATGTATTTGTTACTTTAGCATATTTTTCTGCTACTTTAGATAAAAATTTGAACATAATAGATTCCCCCTTACTATATATTTTTAAAAACACACCGGTATATGTTTTTTAAACTTTTTTAAACTGAAGCATCACCATACACTTCATATCCATATTTATTTTTTGTTAATCTATATGCCAATTTTGTAATTGTTAATGTTTGTAAAAGATTTCCAAACAATACTATATTAGAAATTACATTATCTTGAATCAATAAAGCAGCAATAAGACCTATAGAATATGCTATATATGCTATTATTTGTTTCTTTTTTCTATCGTTTTTGGATAATATAGGAACATTCTCTGTATCTGCTGGTGCATAAAGTTTTATCATAAACATTCCAAATATCCAACTAATTCCTATTAAAATATATTTTGTTATGTCTTCTAATATAACATGTTGAGAAAGAAGTACTGTTCCACAATAGAAAACAGTTGTCCCTATGATACAACCTAGATGTGTTTTTAAATGAAATCCTCCTGATGCTCCTCTATAGGGTGTTAATACAATAAACATAAATAATACTTCTTTTAACATTCCCAGAATAAATGAAATAATGAATAATAAGAAGATTTTTGGTATTTCTCCTACTATATTTTGTAATCCATAATTGATTACCTCTGCTCTTTCATCATCTATTTCTGGCATTTCTTTTCTGATTCTATTAGTCAAGAATGTGCAGATTGTATCTATCATTTTCTTCACCTCTTCTTGCTAATTTGATTGTAGCACTCTATAATTTGTAAATGTCTTTTATTTTGTAAAACGTTCATTTTCTTTTACAAAAATTTCTTTCTAATTATTTTATAAAATAATTTTAGATAATATAAAAAACACGTCTTGGGTGACTTTTCCTAAAAATATAAAAATATAGTTGAATTCTTAACTTTCAACTATATTTCTTCAATCATATTCTGTTCATTTCTTAATATACACCATGTCCCAATGGGTTCTGGTAAATCTTTAAATTCCATGCTCTCTTTTGTTATTGGATGTTCAATTGTTAATTTATATGCCCATAAAGCAATTTGCTTTCCTTTTCCTCTCGTTCCATACTTTTGATCTCCAAAAATACTATGTCCAAAATGAGACAATTGTACTCGAATTTGATGATGTCTCCCTGTATGTAAATTTATTTTTACCAGAGATAAATCTTTTATTTCATTATATTTTAAAACTTCATAATCTAATTTTGCTTCTTTAGCATTTTTCTTTTCTTTATGAACCACCCTGCTCATATTATTTCTTTCATCTTTATATAAATAATCAACCAAGGTTCCTTTTGTATTTTCAATCTTTCCATCAACAACTGCTAAATATTCTTTTTTAAACACTTTTTCTCTTACTTGATTACTTAATCTCGAAGCTGCCTTTGAAGTTTTTGCAAATACCATAACTCCGCCAACAGGTCTATCTAGTCTATGCACCAATCCCAAATATACATTTCCTGGCTTATTGTATTTTTCTTTTATATATTCCTTCACAAGTGTTAGCATATCCATATCTCCAGTTTTGTCAGATTGTGAAGGAATATTGGGTATTTTTTCAACAACAATTATGTGATTATCTTCATATATGATTTTTAGTTTGCTCATTTAAATTCCTCTTCTAATTTCTCTATTTTTTCTACAATACTAGTTAAAAAAAAGAATTAGTATATTGCTAGGCAAACGAGTTTTAAATTTAAGAGGTGTGCTCTTTGCACATCGATTAAATTTAAAATGATGTTTAACGACGCAAGATACTGATTATCTTTTAAACTAGTTCCCATCTTCCATAAATTCCACAAGGCAAAACCAACTTAGAATTTTCCATAGGAAGACCAATTTCTCCAGATTCTACTTTTCCTTTATATTTCTTTGATACAGTTAAATATAAAATATCTTCTAGCACTTTACTTGATATCCCTGTTGTATAGGAATTAATTAGAAAGAATAAAGGATTATCTGATAATACTTTTGTACATAATTCCACTAAATCATAGATATTATTTTCAAATTGCCATACCTCTCCTTTAGCGCCTCTACCATAAGATGGTGGATCCATAATGATGGCATCATAAGTATTTCCTCTTCTAATTTCTCGATTTACAAATTTTACAACATCATCTACAATAAATCGAACTGACCTATCTTGTAATTTTGAAGATGTTACATTTTCTTTTGCCCAAGTGGTCATTCCTTTTGAACTATCTACATGACATACAGAAGCTCCTGCTGATAAACAAGCAACAGTTGCTCCTCCTGTATAGGCAAATAGGTTCAATACTTTTATTTGTCTTTTTTCACTTTTAATTTTTTGTATCATCCAATCCCAATTAACTGCTTGTTCAGGAAATAATCCTGTATGCTTAAATCCCATTGGCTTAATATTGAATGTTAAATTTTTGTATTTAATTTGCCATTGAGAAGGTACCTTTTTCTTAAATTCCCATGAACCTCCTCCTGTTTTACTTCTATTATATACAGCATTCATTTCTTTCCACTTGTTTGGAAAACTTTTATTTTTCCAAATAATTTGTGGGTCTGGCCTAGATAAAATGACATTTCCCCATTTTTCTAATTTTTGTCCATCTGCCATGTCTAATATTTTATAATCTTTCCATTCATTTGCTATTTTCATAATTTTTTTCAAGTAGCATTAATAAACTACTCTTCCTCCTATTATTAGAATAGCTATATTTTATCATATTTTTTTGATTTTTCCAAGGGTATTTAACGATTTAAAAATTTTACGATTTTAAATATTTTTAAAATTCTTCTAATTCTCTATATATAAATATAGTTCTAATGCTTCTTTTAAATTTTTTAATGCTTCTTCTATTGTTTTTCCTTGTGATGCAACATTATTGTCTAAACATTTTGCTACATACCATTCTTCTTCTTTTTGTATCATAACATTATATTTTATACTCATATTTTTAGCACCTTCCTTGTTACATATTATACTTCCTTTTTTTTCATAAATTCAAATGTTTTGTAAAATTTTAAAGAAATTATATATCATGATTGCATTTATGCTAGACAACATAATAAATGCTAATATAACCAATGACATAAATTTATGCCTTGTTATACTTGTATATAACTTGTCCTTCCAATTTTTCTCTGCTTTCTCTCTCATTCTCAATACTTCACTATCATATGTACATATAAAAATCCCTTCATTTGTATTTTGCATATCCATCCCTCCTAATATATGTATATGCATTACTTCAATTAATTATTCCTAATATATAAAAAAGACCATCGACTAGATATTTGCATATCCTGTCAACAGTCCCGAAGTCTTACGACTTCTTTGTTCTTCGAGGCCACCGTCCACGCATAATCCATCCTGCAACCAGAGCTGGAACAACAAGTGTTATTCCGACCTCGATGTTAAAGTCTTTTACAAACTGGATAAAAACATCCCAGTTGTAATTGAGAAACAGAAGGGCAACTCCTATTACATATGTTGCCACTCCTAAACTAAGTGCTATCATTAACCGCTTCATTGTTTCTCTCATTTTATACTCCTCCTCTTTTGATTGATACTTTAATTATACTACAAATTCAGCAATTTTTCAACTTTTTTGATGTTATAAGTTTATATTTACTTATTTAAAAAAATCAATTGCTATACTATAAAATTTGTGATATAGTATTTTAGTATCGATGCAGGGAAAACTCTCTATAAATTGCTTTTTATACGAAAAGGAGGACTACTTTATGAAAAAAGCAATTATTTTAATTCCTGTTGGTCTGTTGGTTGGAGGGCTTCTCTACCAAATTATACAGACACACAGGGTAATTTATGGGTTAGCCAGTCGCTACCCATCATTCGCCGTGTATGGCAAAATTAAAAGAGGACGTACCTAATACGTCCACACGGGGAGGCACCTCCCCATTTTTTTATATAAAATCTTTTAATATAGGTAAATCCACACATTCTATTGCTTTAATCTTTCTGCTAATTCTTTTGTAATCCCTTTTACTTTCATTAATTCTTCTATAGATGCTTGTTTTATTTTTTCTACACTTCCAAACTGTTTTAATAAAGCTTGTTTTTTGACTTTACCAATTCCTTTGATATCATCTAGTTCTGATTTCGTAATTTCTTTATCTCTTAATTTTCTATGATAAGTAATAGCTGTGTTATGAACTGTATCTTGAAATCTGGTAATTAGTTTCATTAAGTTTTCTGAAATTTTTAGTTCATTTCTGTTTTCATCCATTAAAGCTCTTGTTTGGTGTTTATCATTTTTAACCATGCCAAATACTTTAATATCTAATTCTTTTTCCATCATTTCTAGTTTTTCTTTTTTGTCTTGCTCTGTCATATCTTCTTGTATAATCTTTTCTTTTTCTTCATTCAAAACATTTTCAATTGCTTGTTTGGTTGCATGTATTTGTGTAATACCACCATCTGCAAATATGACATCTGGAAGTTTTCCAAATCCACCATTTGGATTTTCGACAGAATGTCTTAATCTTCTGGTTATAACCTCTTCCATGCATTTTGGATCATCTTGTCCATAAACCGTTTTTATTTTAAATCTTCTAGATAAATTCTTTTTAATAACACCATCTTGCATAACACACATTCCAGCTACCATATATTCTCCAGATATATTAGATATATCAAATGTTTCAATTTTTCTTGGTAATATATCCATTTTTAATACTTCTTTTAATTCTAATAAAATTTCACTTTTATCTTTTTCTTTATTATCTAGCGTTACTTTTGCATTATTTTCTGCCATTTCTACAAATCTCAATTTTTCACCCTTTTTAGGTGATTTGATTTCCACTTTTTTTCCTAACTCTGTGGACAACCAACTTTCAATTGCTTCTTTATCTTCGATTTCTTCTCTCATCATAATTTTACTAGGAATGTTTGGATTGTCAAAATAATATTGTTTGATAAATCCTGAAAGAATTTCTTTATCTTCCATATCTTTTAGGTCTTTATAGAAATATTGTTCTCTTCCTATCATTTTACTTCCTCTTACAAAAAAGATTTCTATACAAACTTCTAAATCTGATTTTGCAATTCCGATAACATCAATACTATTTTCTGATATGTTAGATACTTTTTGTTTTGCTGAAGCTCTTTCGATTGCTTGTTTTCTATCTCTTAAATAGGCTGCTTTTTCATATTCCATCTTTTGAGCTGCTTCTTGCATTTGTAAATCTAGATCTTTTAAAACTTTATCTGTTTTTCCTTCTAATAAATCAGTGATTTCGTCTACTTGTTTTCGATATTCTTCCTTATCTACATTTCCCATACATGGTGCTAAACATCTACCTATATGATAATTTAAGCATGGTCTTGTTCTTTCTTTTAACGTTCTACATTGATGAATTTTATATCTTTCTTTAATAAAATCTAACATTTCTTTTGCTGCACCTGGATTGGCATATGGTCCAAAATATTTTGAGCCATCATTTATCACCCTTCTTGTGTAATAAACTCCAGGATATTCTGATTTTACATCAATTTTTATATAGGGATAAGTTTTATCATCTTTTAATAACACATTAAATTTTGGCCTATTCTTTTTAATTAAATTACATTCTAAAATTAAAGCTTCTGCCTCATTATCTACCACGATATATTCAAAATGGTCAATTAAAGAAACCATTTTTTCAATTCTAGCGGTTTTATTTGTTTTTCGGAAATATTGTCTAACTCTGTTTTTTAATGAAATCGCTTTTCCAACATAGATAATGTTATCATCTTTATCATGCATAATATATACACCAGGTTTTCCTGGTAATTTTTTTAATTCTTCTTCTATATCAAACATTTCATTTCATTCCTTTGTCTTTATTGAAATTCTCTATTAGCGGTATTTACTCCCAAAGTTCATTTATTGTAAAATGCTTTATGAGAACAATAGCGGGCTTTTTTTAATATTTTTTCTGTTCTTAACATTTTAAAGCCCGCGTTATTGTTCGTGCACCAAATTTTACGTTAGTAAAATTTGTGTGCAATCGTCAGAGCAAAGCGACTTTCATACAATAGGAAAGGATAACTTTCCTATTGTATGAAAAGAAAGGCTTATATCTTCTATTTGAATCATAAGTCTTTCTTTTGTATAGTATATCATACAATAATACAATTTCCAAATACTTGATAGAAATTTCTTTGCTTCCTATTGCTCTCTATAATGATCTCTGCTTTCTCTTACTTGCTCCCACATGGTATGTATTTTTCTTATTCTTTCCTTTTCCTCTGGAGTATATTCTGTACTCTCATCCAATGTTTTTAGAGCTTTTTCTTTTTGTCCTTCTGTTCTCGCGCCTGCCAAACTCTTTGGTATTCCTAATAATGTTTGGACATCTATGGTATATTTATTTTTTGTATGAAGCAATTCTCTTAAAATTCCTTCTTCCTCTAAACTAGGAAGTTCCTGCACAAGTTCAATTAATTTTGATCTTTTTATTCTATTATCTGTTGTTATAAATCTGTCTTTATATTTTTCATATTCCTCTATTGTCAATACATATCCATTGGCTCCATACTTGTCTATTAATTGTTTTTCTTTTATGCCATCTTCTTCAACAGTTTTTGTTTTCCACAATTCTTCTATTACAACAATACCATCTTTTACATTTGGCAATTGGAATGCCACATGTCCATCATCAAAAAGTGACATCCTAACATCTTCGTCTGATTCTATCCAAGCATTATATCTTTCTGCTGTGTCAAAGATATATCGATTTCTATCATTATATTTATTTGTATTTTCTTCTTTTTTATCTGCACTTTTTTGTTTTCCCTTTGTCTTTTCTGAACTGGCTGTATTTTTTAGTCCTTTTATCCTTGCCATTAAATCTTGTCTTATCTCAGCAACTTCATGACTAGAAAATACTGTATTAACTAGATGAAGTTTTTGCCCCACTTCTATATCTGGTGCTTCCATAATTTCTTGAAAATCATGCAATATGATTCTCCTATCTTGATACAATTTTTTGATATCTTTGGGAAGTAATGTTTTACTTTTTAATAAATCAATAATTTCTTCTTTTTCTCCCCAAAGTACCACTGTATCAATTGGAATCGCACCTAATTCATATAGTTGTCTTCTATCTTCTGCTCCAAATTCTCTTGTTTGTTTTCCTTCTTGTATATCCGTTTCTATTCTATCACCAAGTTTAACAATAAATTCATCTGCTCCTTCTGCTCTATCATTTTCTGATAGTCCTTTTAATTGTAAAGTTTTATATAAAGTAATATATTTCTTTAATTTTTGGTCATCTGGATTTTTTTCTTCTCTTATTTTCATATAACTATCAATGATTTGTTGTTCTATATCTAAATTATCAAAAGAAACATTTTCTTGTTTCAATTGTTGTAAAGTTTCCAATTGAACAACATCTTTTTGATACATATGCATAAGATTTTCTGGTTTTACTACTCCTTTAGAAGCCAAAACTGCATAAGTTTTTTCAGATAATAATTTATTTTGTAAGATTCCTTCTTGCTTTTGCTCTTCTGTTTTTTCTTCATCTTTTTGTTGTTCTTTTTCAATCTCCTCAATTAATGCTTTTCCTGCTTTTTCTAACTCCTCTTCTGATTTTCCTTCTAAATACAATTCTTTGTATAAATCTATATACCTTTTGATAGTTTCTTTTTCATATTGATCATCTTTTTTGTCAATCGTCATTAATTCATCCAACTGTTGTAAGATAAATTTAGGTGTTATCTTATCTTCTAAATGTAACATTTCTTTTACTTCGTGAATGTCATTTAAACTAAGTTTTCTATTTTCATATAATTGTAAAACGGTTGTCTCATCTAATAACCCTTTTTCTATCATTCTTTTTAAATCTTCTATTATCATATTCCCGTTACCTTCAATTAAAACTTCTCTAATACGTTCCAATTGTTTCTCTGTAATATCTGATACTTGTTTATCACCAAACATAATTAATTCAATAAGACTTGTTACGAAAGGACGTGACATATATCTTCCATCTATATAGTTCACCATTACTCTCTTAATATCTTCTGTTGTAAAGTTTTGTCCGTTAAAAACAACTTCTACTTCCTTATCCTTTATCGCTGCATAATAATCTGATAAATATTCTTCCGCTCCTAAATACGCATCTTTTTCATGCGCTTTTTTATTTTCTTCCCATTCTCCATCTGTAAAAATAAATTGTCCACTTTCTGATGCTTTAATGATTTCCACACATGCTGTTAAACACATTTTATCCATATCTATGTATTTTTCAATGCCTGCAAATGATTTCTTGACAACTGGTTGAATTTCATTAGTTATATAATTGGTTGAATATTCTTTGAGACTATTCTGAAACTTTTCTATTAGTCCAGGAGTTATAATTTCTTCTACTACCGCATTTTCTAAAGTAGTATCCAAAATATTTCGTCCTAAATTTGGAACTTTATATATGTCTTTATCTGCCATACTTTCATTTCCTATTAATACTGCTATTAAAAGTGCTTTATTAGGTAATGCATTGATTACTTTTTTTGATTCTCTTTCTCTTTTTCTTTCACCTGGCAAAGGTATTTTATCTACGATTTCTTTACTCATAAGCACTTGTACTGAATAGTACTTTTCCTCTAAATTTTTTATCACTCGAGAAACAACAATATCTTCATCTCTCAAAATATCTTCTGCCATCACTTCTGTTCTTCCTAAAGCTTCTTCAATTCTTTCCTTTTCTTTCATATATGTGTTGTGTAATGGATGATTTCTATCATTTAATGCATCTTTGCTGTTTAAATATTTTTTCAAAGTAATTAACAATACATTTCCTTTATCAACAGCTCCTTCATTTTCTATTAAAAATTGTGTAACAATATCACGTTCACTTTTATTGTTCTTTTCGCCTTCAACTAAAAATCTTGATATACCGTCATTTAAATAGTCATTCTGATTTTTACGTTTTTCACGTCTTTCAAATTTTGAGTACTTTGAAAGAACTTCTTGTCTTTTTTCTGGTTTTATGACAGATATAAGATCCGTTTTCAAAATTTGTAATCTACAAACTCTCTCCATTTCTTCAATTGATATTTCATCTAAACGTTTCATTTTTTCACCTCACTATCCATTATATCACTTCACTTTACATAAAGTCAATTTCCCTGTTTATTTTGTGGGCTATGAAAAAGTAATTTTTCTGTGTAACTTTATTTTTTTGTTGAATAGAAAAAAGAGAAGTTTGAAAACTTCCCCTTTCTTAAAATTCATCTTCACTTTCTACATATCCAATATATGGTAGATTTCTATAATTTTGATTATAGTCCAAACCATATCCTACTACAAACTTATCTTCTATTCTAAATCCAATATATTCTACTTCTAATTCTTTTGTTCTTCTTGATGGTTTACTAAGCAAAGTTGCAATCTTTAAACTATTTGGTCTTTTTAATTTTAAATACTCTTTTAAAAATGATAAAGTTGTTCCTGTGTCAATAATATCTTCTATAATTAACACATCTTTTCCTTCAATACTGTTCTTAATGTCTTTTACAATCTTTACTTTTCCTGTGCTTTCTGTTCCTTCATAACTAGATACTTCTATAAATTCAAATTGTACTTTGTTTTTTAATCTTTTAGCTAGTTCTACCATAAATACAACTGAACCTTTTAGAATACCAACTAAAATAATTTCTTTTCCCTCGTAATCTTTGTCTATTTCTTTTGCCATTTCATCTAATCTTTTTTCAATTCTTGTTTCATTAATTAGTACATTCATGTCTATTCCCCTTATTTCATATTTAGGCTTTTATGGTTACCTATTTTCTTTTATGTAATCTCATTTTGAATAATTGTATTATATATGAATTTTCTTATATTTTCAATCCTTTTGTCTTATTTATTACAAAAAAAGTGAACTTTGTTGTTAAATTTCCTCCTCAAATCCCTCTTTATTATTTTGAAACACTTTTTTACTTCTCTTTCTTAATTTCTAAACAATTCACAGGAATATTGATTTCTTCTTTTACAAATGGATTTTCATTAATATATAATTTATTTTGTATTCTTTCTTTAAACAAATTTTGTAAATTTATATCTTTTGTTAATATTACTGCAATACAATCTTTTTTAAGATTTATTATCTCGATGGCTTCTTCTATATCTTCTTCGAATAAAACTTCTGCTTCAAAAAAATTATTAAAGGCATAATCATAAATGCTGTTACTTAATTCTTCTAATTCTTCATCTACACAATAAATGATATAATTATTATATGGTATGTAAATATATTTTCCTAAATATTTTGCTTTGTTTTGAGTAGCACCAATAATGATTGTTTTTATTTCTTTTTCAATTATGGATTTTTCTTCTACAATTTCTATACAATGTGTCAGCAATTTAGGAAGGTGATTTTCTTGTAATATTTGATTTATCATATTGATAATAAAAGTATTAGTAGATAGCATAAATTCTCCTGCTTCTAATAATAATTGCTTTTGATTGATAATTGCTTGAATGCATAAAATAAATGTCACATATGGATTTCCATAATAGCTTATCACTATTTTTTCTATTTGAGAGTTTCCTTCTTCTAGCATTGCGGTATGATTCTTTTTTTCCGTTTCTATATATTCATCAATAATGTTAGAAAATATATCAAAATCAATTTTCTTTTTCCATTTTTTGAAATCTATATCCGTTGCTTGTTCAAGAAATTGTTTGTCTTTTTTGATACTTTCTTTTATCTCATTTAACAATTTCATTTTTTTATTTTTTAATGTATTGCCATATCCAATATCTTTATTTAAAAATTCTTGAAATTCTATGTCCATATTTTTATTACCTTTCATATTTTTGTTTTTTGTAACTAATTGCATTATATATAAACTGTTTTATATTTTCAATCTTTTTTAGAACAAGGACAAATCTCGCTTCGCGAGAACTTTTCTCTACTTTTCTAATTTAACTATATATAAAGCGTAAAGATTTGTCGACGCGAAAAATTGCTATGCAATTTTTCTGTGCAATGTTGTTTTTTATGGTATAGGAAAAAGCGATTTTTCCTATACCATAAGAAAAAAGCAAGTTACCCAAATGGGGGCAACTTGCTTTTTCTTCACATACAAACTGAGGCACTGGCACCTGCGAATGAGCAAGTTGCCAGTCAGTTACTGGCTTGACTCTATTCCCCAGGATTCCTGGTTCTGGAAGTCTTCGGAATCTGCTGGATCGTCAATAGAATCCAGTCCTAAAATTCCGTCCTCGCCAATAATTTCAAGTAAACTTCTCAATTCTTTAGCCATGCTTTTTCCTCCTTTTTTATTGTAGGCTAAATCATTAGTTGCACAAAGAAAAATAGGCCAAAGACAGCCTCAGTTTATATGAGGTGCAATGCACCTATTTTTCAATGTACTACAACCGCTTTGGGTTGTACATATTATATTATATCACCTTTTACTTACTTTTTCAAGTTTGATACTTTTTTGGAAAAATAAAATTTTTTAACCAGGACTTGCTTATTTTTCCATTTTAGTGTAATATAATAACAGTAAATTAAAAGTATGCAAGAAAATATTTTGAAAGGAGGGCAATATTTCGTTCATATATAGCGCCTGGACACTCTTTTGAGGGTGTTGACGAGGTTCAGAGTTATCGAAAGATTCGGCGGATGCTCTGATGGCTTTCACTTATGGTCATAAGTATTGATTAAAGAGCAGTAGCAATACTGTAACAAAGGTCAATACATATAGGTTTTATTTGCATACCTTTAATTCCAACAATCTCTTTCTTTGATAAGTTAGAGATAAATTTATATATAATTAAAAATAAATATTAAGCAATTTTAAATATTGCATGAATGGAGGATTTATATTATGTGTGGAATTGTAGGTTATATAGGAAAACAAAAAGCAAGTCCAATTTTAATCAATGGACTTTTAAGATTGGAATACAGAGGTTATGACTCTGCAGGTATTTCAACAATTGAACCAGAAGGTTTGGTTGTTATGAAAGATAAAGGAAGAGTAAAAAATTTATATGATATAAAAGGAATTGATGATTTAAAAGGTACGATTGGTATTGCACATACAAGATGGGCAACACATGGAAAACCATCTAAAGAAAATGCACACCCTCATCAAGATAATTCAAAATCATTTAGTGTTGTTCATAATGGTATTATTGAAAATTATAATGAATTAAAGAAATTTTTAGTAGATAATGGATATAAATTTTATTCTGATACAGATACAGAAATTGTGCCAAATCTAATTCATTATTATTATACAAAAGAATCAAAAGAAACGGGAAAAATGAAATTTTTAACAGCAGTAAAAAATGCTTGTAATGATTTAAAAGGAAGTTTTGCTTTAGAAATTATTTGTAAAGATTTTCCTAACAATATGATTGTTGTTAGAAAAGATAGTCCTTTAGTTATTGGAAAAGGAATTGATGAAAATTATATTTCTTCAGACATTCCTGCTATCTTATCATTTACAAGAAACTTCTATCTTTTAAATGATTTTGAATATGTATTTTTATCAAGAGATTCTGCTGAATTTTATGATAAAGATTTAAATAAAGTAGACAAAAAGACACAAAGTATTGAATGGGATGCTGCTAGCAGTGAAAAAAATGGTTATGAAGATTTTATGCTAAAAGAAATTCATGAACAACCAACAGCTATTCGTGAAACCATAGGAGCTAAGTTTAGCCAAAACTCAAAATGTGAATTTGATGAATTAAAATTCACAAAAGAATATTTATCAAGTTTAAATAAAATCTACATTGTCGCTTGTGGTACAGCTATGCATGCTGGATTAGCAGGAAAAAATATTATCGAAAAACTTTGTAGAATTCCAACTGAAGTAGATATTGCTTCTGAATTTAGATATAGAGATCCATTAATTGATGATAAAACTTTATGTATCTTTATTTCTCAATCTGGAGAAACCGCAGATACGATTGCTGCATTAAAATTATCAAAACAAAAAGGTGCTAAAACACTTGCTATTTCCAATGTTATAGGAAGTTCTATTACAAGAGAAGCAGATTATTCTATTTATACACACGCAGGACCAGAAATTGCAGTCGCTTCTACAAAAGCATATACTTCACAAGTTGTTTTAATTGTTATATTAGCTATTTATTTTGCAGAAATACTAGAAAAAAATTCTGAAATGTTATATGAATTAAAAAAGGAAATTTTAGATTTACCTAGACAAATTGAGGATTGTTTAACACTAGAAGATAAAATTAGAGATTTTGCAAAAGAAATTTATCAAGAAAAAGATGTTTTCTTTATTGGTAGAGGGATAGATGAAACTGTTGCTAAAGAAGGTTCTTTAAAATTAAAAGAAATTTCATATATTCACTCAGAAAGTTATGCCGCCGGCGAATTAAAACATGGTGCTATTGCTTTAATTGAAAAAGATGTAACCGTTGTAGGAATTATGACAGAACCAACATTAGTTGAAAAAACTGTTAGCAATCTTCAAGAAGTTATCACTCGTGGAGCTAAAACATTTATTGTTACAAATCAAAAAATTGATAAATCTATGTTTGATATTGTATTAGAAATTCCTAAAACTAGCCCATATATCTCACCAATCTTATCAATTATTCCTTTACAATTATTATCATATTATATTTCAAAGGAAAAAGGATTAGATGTTGATAAACCAAGAAACTTAGCAAAATCTGTTACAGTTGAATAAATTAAGAAAAGTATATTTATAAATAGCTAAAAAGACAAAATCAAAAAATTGATTTTGTCTTTTTATTTTTTCTTACTTAAAAATCTATTATTTTCAAAACTTCTTTAAAACTTTCTCCATTTGTTAGTACAATATCAAAAGTTTTGTTATATTTCTTTAAATTAGATTCTATATTTTTATCTTACATTATGCTATTAATAATTTTACAACGATTAAACATACTGCTCCAGGTAATCCCAATAATCCTATGATGATACTATTCACAATATTTAATCCTATATGAAACCCAAAATTAGCTCCTATTAAATTAATCACATATATAATAAGCCCACCAAATATTGAATTGATAATGAGTTTTAATATCTTCTTTAGTGGGACAATAAAAATTCTTCCAATGATAAATATAAAACAAATACAAGCCAAATATGTAACTATATTTAAATCCATTTCCGCAATCATTCCTTTCGGAAGGCACATTCTGGTTGGAAAAGAATTAAATTTTGGCAAGAAAAATTTTATTTAAAAGGCAAGGGAGCATATGTTTATATGTAACCTCGTTTTAAATGAAATTCGCCACTGCGCACAGCCAAAATTGTAATTATTTTTCAACCTTCTCCTCCAATTGATAACATATATATCCTCTTACTCATTATTATGCTATCAATTGGACAAATAGACCTATCCTACTTCTTCATCACTAGAAAGTCTATATTTTATATCATTAATCATATCTACTGTGATTCCTTTCATTTTTGCCATTTTGATTAAATAATTTAATTTTGCTTGATTTGCCTTCATTTCATAAATATAATAATCTACCAAATCATCTTGTGCATATTCAAAATTTTTATCCACATTTTTTAACTCTCTCCTTGTATGAATAATATTTTTGATTAGTTCTATTTCTTTTTCTCTTTCGTCTAAATTTTCCAATTCGTTCTCTTGTATATATCCATCTTCCATAGCTTTCCTCCCACACCTTTTTCATAATAATATATACACTTATATGTTTTTTTATACTCTCTTTTACACATTTTATGATAATTGAATTACTATTTTAATATAAAAAAAAGAATAGCAAAATGTCGTAAATGTTTATTTCTACTTTTAATCACATTAGAGCACATACAGAAAAAGGGAACTTAGTTCCTTTTTTAATGTTCATGTTTAACCCCAGAAAAGTAGAAAACGCCACCGCATAGTGACGTTTTCTGTTTTTCTGGAGTCAAACTGAAGGCCTGGCCAGTTTCGTGATACTCACGATCTGGCTTGGTTCCAACTCCAATTTGGAATTCTCCTGGTATTCTCCGGCTTTCTCCCAATCGCATAGTAGTGATTGTGTTCTCTATAGTAGCTATCCATGTGTCGGGTGTTTATCACCCAACTTGCAAAGGAGAAACTTCCTCCCTCGCGTTTCGTGTTTTATAGTTATTAGACTTTCACTATAAAAAAGTAGATAAATTTCGCTAAAAGTCTTGTTTTTTTCGCTATTTTGTAGGATAATATATATGTATGATTATGAATTTTGAAAGGATATTTTAAATGAAGCTAATCGATAAATTTTTAAAGAAATTGAATATCAATAGAAATACATTTGCAACATATATTTTAACATTGTTAACTGTATATTTAGCTGTAGATAGACTAGTAGAAATGCTTCTTATGATATTTACAGGTGTATCCTATTCTTATTGGGGACCTATACAATACACTCTAGCTTTAGCATGTCCAGTTTTTGCATTCTTATTTTCAGGTAAATCTGAATTTGCTACTTCTAACATGAAAAAGGTTGCCATATTCTATGTATATGTCATTGGATTATATATCATTGCCGTTTCTATGTTCACTCAATGGCTAAATATGGGAGCTTGGTTATTATTACTATCTGTCCCTAATTATGTAGAATTAATCACTGATTTTTCTGATATTGTAAAGCCTGCATTTATTAGTATTTCGCTTTATTTACCACTTGTTACTATATTTCCATTATTTAAATGGTTATATTTGGGTATTAATGACAACTTAGATCAAATCCGTTCTATTTGGGATTATCCTGGTATTGATTTATCTGATCCTAAAAAGGATAAAGGTATATATACTTGCGAAGTTTTCTTATGCACAGATCATGATTATGGAACAGTTATTACCATTCCGGAAGCTTCTAGATATTTATCTTTATTTGTATGTGGAGGTTCTGGTACAGGAAAAACATCTTTAGTATTTGAACCAATGATTGCAAGAGATATTGAGAAAAAATTCTTTTTCAGAGAAGTTTCTAAGGAAATGGGATTTACAGCTTTAAAAACAGGTATTGCTCATTTGAAACGACCATATGATAATGAATACCTAAATCAAAACTTTAAATTAGAAATGCTTGCTCCTACTGAAGGAAAAGAAGCAGTTTATAATACTTATATGAAAAAAATGATTTTAGGACCACTAAATGGTGAAAATGTATATAAAAATTTGGGATTGGAAATCATGTCTCCAGATTATGAGCTAATAGACCATATGACACAAGTTTGTGATAATTATGGATTTAAATATAATATGATTGATCCATCAAATTCTAACTCAATGGGATTAAATCCTTTTGTTTATGATGATCCTTCAAAAATAGCCGTTACTATTTCTTCTGCTTTAAAAGCTATGTATAATAGCGCTCATGAAGAAGTAGAAGATGCATATAGGGAAGACTTTATTATTCAAGCAATTGAAAATTTAGCTATTTTACTAAAAGAAATGTATCCTAGAATGAATGAAGGTGCTCTTCCTAACATGGAAGATATGCTAAAAATGTTCACCAACTTTGAATTAATAGAAAAAATGTGTGAGATATTAGCACATGATGAAGAATTAAAAGAAAAATATTCTATACAACTTGCATATTTTAGAAAATGTTTCTATAATAATGGACCTGCTAGAGAGCAAACTGAAAAAGATATTTATGCTGCGGTTACACAATTAGATAATCTGTTAAGATTACCTGGTGTTAAATCTATCTTATGTAATCGATTTAATAATATTGATTTTGATAAAGCTTTGGCAGATGGAGAAATAACATTTGTATGCACAAGACGTGGTGATTTAGGTTCATCAACACATCAAGCATTTGGATTATTCTTCTTAATATCAATGCAAAATGCTGTTTTAAGAAGACCTGGTGGGGAAAATTCAAGAGTTCCTAATTTTCTATATGTTGATGAATTCCCTGACTTTATTTGTAAAGCAACAGAAGCTATCTTTACAATGTATAGAAAATATCGTGTTGGAACTATTATCTCTGCTCAAAACTTAGCACAATTAGAAACGCCAAAATCTAGAGAAAATTATAGAAATACTATTTTATCAAACTGTGCAAACAAAGTATTTACAGGAAATGCTGTTATAGATGAGTTAGAATGGTGGGTATCAGAATTTGGCCAACACAGAGAATGGACTTACAAAGTTGATTTCGATACTGAAAAAACACAATATGGTTCTAAATATGGTGATGCAAAATGGGCATATGTTAATTATTTCACAGCTGGTAAATTGCAGACAATGCTTACAAATAAATTATGTGCTTTTAAAGTAAAAGATCTTAATGGGAAACCAATGGTTGGACCTGGTAGATTTAATTATTTGGAATCTAAATATAAAGAAAAACAAAAAATTAAAACTTTTGATTTTGGTAAATATTCTGATGGTGTTACTACTACTACAGAAGATGATACTTCAACAAAAAAGAAATTTGATTTAAAAAATTTAGATTTTAAAGACGAAAGAGATGAAATCAACCCGGTTCAAACAGATACTACAGATTCTAGATATTTATTTGATAATGATGATGCAGTCGTTATTAATTTCAAAAGAAATGAAAAAAAATAAAATGCTTAAAAGACTTACGATTACCATTCGTAAGTCTTTCTGGTTTGATATTAATAAATTTCAGTTTCTTTTAAATTGTGAAAATTTTGTTCCTACATCGAATATTCGATTTTGGTAAAAATATTTTTTAAATTGTCAATCCAACCAATTCTAATATAATACCAGATATAACACCTATTGCATATAATAAAACTGTAATTTTTATATTTTCTTTTATACCTTTATTCGTTCTAAACAAAACTGCTAGTCCTACACCTGCCCCAACTAACAAGCCTGCAATCATTGTACCAACAGATATGATATTTTCTAAATACATTTGTGTAATAATAACTGATGAAGCACAGTTTGGAATTAATCCAATAATTCCAGATATAATTGGTCCTAATATTGGTCTATCTAGCATAAATCCAGCTATCGTTTCTTCTCCAATAAAGTAAATTGCTAAATTAATGACAAATGTTATAATAAATATAAATATAAATATATTGACAGTATGTTTTAATGCAGATTTCCATATTCCGTGTTCACAATGGCAATGTTCTTTTTCACATAAATCAATAATTTTTTCCTCTTCATTCTTGCCCTTATTCTTTAGACTTATAACTAAATCAATTAAAAATCCTGCTACCATACCAATAATTAATTTAATAGCTAATATTTTTATAATAACATCAATAGCTACTCCTTCTGATAAGAAAATTGGCAACATTTCGTCAGATGTTGATAAATAAACTGCAATTAGTGTTCCTAAAGTTATCACTCTTGCTGCATATAAATTAGTTGCAGAAACAGAAAATCCACATTGAGGAACAATTCCAAGTAATGCGCCAAAAAATGGTCCAAATTTTCCCGATTTTTTTATGGTTTCCTTTGTTTTTTCTTTAGTCTTATGTTCTATATATTCCATTAATAAATATGTAAGAAATAAGAAAGGAATTAATCTTACACTATCTATTATTGTATCTTCTATAATTTCTAACATCTTCTCCTCCTTTTCGTATGATATATATTACCACAAATTCCACAAAATTTCAACCCTGCAATCACTAGAGCGAAGCGACGTTCTTGTATAGGAAAAACTTGATTTTTCCTATACAATGACAAATCTCGCTTCGCGAGAACTTTTCTCTACCTTCCTAATTTAACTATATATATTTAAGTTCTCGTTGTATTGTGAAATCCAAAAGTTTCATATTGTTTCCTATTCAATAAAAAAATGGGACAATTGGGGATGTTTCCCTTTGGACATTTTGAGGGAGTTGAGGTCGAGCTCATTTTTCCCTTTTTCGAATTTGACTAAAATGAAAAATATAGAATATAAAAAAATGAAACGATTTTGCGTATCTAAATTTGAATTTAGAAATTATTAATAAAACTGTGATTTCTTTGCATTTTGCTTTCTGTCAAAAGTAACAATGCAAAAAAATCACAGTTTTATTATAGAATTTCTATGAAAATTTAGCTTATACAAAATTGTGTAATGACTTTATATTCTATATTTTTTAGATAAATCACAATATGAAAAGGAAAAAATGAGTCCGTCCCCAACTCCCTCAAAATGTCCAAAGGGAAACGTCCCCAATTGCTCCCAAAATCATCTTCTTCTATATCTTCCACAAATACATCCCGTTCTACCATTATTGGCATTATTAGGAACTACATTGATTCTAGTTGTTATTTCATCATTATTACAAGAACTATTTCCATTACTATCCACAATTCTGATAACACCATTTATTGTATTGGCTGTGCTTATGCCATTATTATTTCCACATCCACAACCATTATTGTTGTCATTATTACAACAACCATTTCTATTATTATTACTACTAATTGTAAGTAAATTATTGCTGTTCCCATTTGCACAACTACTATTGATTGTCAATAAATCACCATTTCCGTTGTTTTGGCAACAGCTACTTATGGTTAGCAAGTCATTTTCATTATTATTGTTATTACAACAACGATTTCTTCTACAGCAACTATTATCGTTATCATGATTGTTGTATCTACTTAGTAAACAGATAATCAATGCTGTTATATAACTAATAAATGTGTATACCAATGTTGCTGCTAAAAAGATTAAATTTCCTATAATAAATGTAATGATAATTCCTATTACAAATATGATTCCTGCTACTAATGATGGACATTTCAATATTTTCTGTAAAGCTATGGAAAATATAATAACAGCTAATGGTATTGCAAAAAATATAAGTAAAATTGTATTCATATGCTTTCTCCTTTTTTCTTTTTACTATATTTTATGCATAATCCATTTGCTTTGTTCATATTATGAAAAAATCATTAAGTAAATGTAACCATACGATAATTTACTTTTACTTGAATTATTTTATTTCTCATATTCTACATTAACTAAGTATAGTCCCTGTGGAGGCAATGTTTTTCCTGCGTTTTCCCTTTTTTGAGATTCAATAATTGTTTGTATTTCACTAGGTTTTATTTTCCCTAATCCTACTTCTACAAGTGTTCCTGAAATGATTCTTACCATATTATATAAAAAACCATTCCCTGTTAATTCTATGTAAATTTTTTCATTTCCTGCATCGATTACTTCTGCTTTATAGATTGTTCTTACACTACTTTTACTACTTGTCCCACTTGCTTTAAATGCTTTAAAGTTATGTTCTCCTTCAAAATATTTTACTGCTTCTTGCATTTTTTGTATATCTAGTTTCATTGGTATATGCGTTTCTAGATTCCTATAAATTGCTGTTCCATATTTTGAATTATTTATAATGTATCGATAAGTTTTTCTTTTGCAATTTAATCGACTATGAAATCTCTCTTCCACCTCTTCTGCTGACTTTATAACAATAGATTTTTTTAAGTTTGAATTTAATGCTATTGGAATTTTTTCAATTGGTATATTAGAATTTGTTTTAAAGTTAGCTACTTGTCCAAGAGCATGAACACCAGCATCAGTTCTTCCTGATGCTGTTAAGTCCACTTCTTCACCTGTTATTTGCTTAATAGCCCTTTCAATCTCTCCTTGAATATTTAATTTCGTTGGTTGTTTTTGCCATCCGTTAAAATCTTTTCCATCATATTCAATTACTAATTTAATATTTCTCACAATTTTATTTCCTTTCTTTTTATAAATAGTAAAAGTCGCACATTAGCGACTTTCTATTCTTTCTTTTCTTCCTTTTCGTTTACTGTTTCTTCTTGCTTTTCCCTATGTAACTTTTCTCTTATTTCTTTTATTTTATTTCTTCTTTCTCTTTTTTCTACTGCAAATCTCTTTGTTACCACATTACTAATTAATATTTTTTTCAAGGCATCTTCACTTACATCTGCAATCAATGTTCCATCTTTTGCAATAGATATTTTTCCAGTTTCTTCTGAAACAACAACTACAATGCTGTCAGATTCTTTAGATATACCAATTGCTGCTCTATGTCTTGTTCCTAATTCTTTTGCTATATCATTATCATCTGCAAGTGGTAATACACATGCTGCAGCTGCTATTTTATTTCCTGAAATAATAACTGCTCCATCATGTAATGGCGTTTTTGGCTCAAAGATATTTACTAATAACTGTGGTGATACATCAGCATTCATTGGAATTCCACTAGATATGACATCTTGTATTTTTATGTCTCTTTCTATAACAATTAAGGCTCCTATTTTACTTTTCGACAATTCTACTGCTGCAATAACAATTTTATAAATATCTTCCTTTGTTTTTGTTGCTAAATCTTTATCAATTCCAAAGAACTTTGTAAATTTGTTGGTTCCTAATTGTTCAAGTCCTCTCCTTAATTCTGGTTGGAATATAACAATAATGGCAATAACTCCTAAGTTCATAATACCTGTTAAAATCCAATTTAAAATTTGTAAATTGAATAATCCACTAAGCCAAGTAATTACAATTAATAATACAATTCCTTTTATTAACTGCCATGCTCTAGATCCTTTTACAATTTTTAAAAAAGAATATATTAAAAATATTACAATTGCTAAGTCGATGATTAATGTAATCAATTCAGAAGGATTTTCTTGCAATGATTTTATGTATCCTACTATATTATCTGTATAAAAATTTTCCCAATTCATTCCAAAATCAATTATCATATTTTTACCTCTTTTTTACTATATCATTAGTGAATATATTAATGTTGAAGCTGTAGCAAGTATCATTAATGCTGCCAAAATACCAGCCATTATTTTTACAAAAATTCTTCCCTTATCATAATTCTTTGTTTTCTTTACTTTTTCTTGTTGTTTTTTTTCTTTTTTCATGTTTTCATTCATTCCTTTCTTTTTATTACATGAGAAAATCCATTTTTTTATTGATTTTATATATGATTTCCCCTATATATTTAAATATTTACTTTAGTTCTAAAAGTTTGTATTAACATTTATATTATATCACTATTTTCTTGTTTTTTGTATAGTTTTCGGTAAAATTTTTATTTTTATTTATAATTAAATAAAAATTTTATATACAACTGATTGGGTAAAGCACATAAATGGAAATCATGATTAGACCTTCATTATCTAATCATGATTTTTTCTCTATTTTTTATATCCTATTAAATTGCATCTATTAATAATTTTTTCTATTTAATCCCTTCTATTATTTCATAATTTCTAATATCATTTTAGGCTTTTCTATTCCTGTATTCTCTATTTGTATAACCTCTATTAGTTTCTTTTTGGCTTCTTCTAGCTTTTCCTTTGAATTTGCAAATATTGTAACTAATAATTCTTCCTTCTTTACTTTATCTGAAACTTTCTTATTCAATACAATCCCTACTGCATTATCAATACTATCTTCTTTTCGAATTCTCCCTGCTCCTAAATCACAGACAATTTTTCCAATTTTTTTTGCATTCATACTTTGTATATATCCATCTTTTGGACTATATATTTTTTCTATATAATTTGCCTTTGGAAATAGATGAATATCTCTAATATATGAAGAATCTCCTCCCTGGTTTTCTATTAATTGTATGAATTTTTCATATCCTTTTCCGTTTTCTATATTTTCTAACAATCTTGCTTTATTTTCTTGAATGTCTTCCCCTTTTCCTGCAAGTTGTACCATATAAGCTCCTAATTCTAATACTACCTCTTTTACATCTTCTGGCATGTCACCCTTTAAAAATTGAATAGCTTCTATCACTTCTAAAGAATTTCCTACCGCATATCCCAATGGTTCATCCATATTTGTAAGTATACACACGGTTTCTCTATTGGCTAATTTTCCGATTTCAATCATTTCACTTGCTAATTCTTCTGCTCTCTCTTTAGATTGCATAAAAGCCCCTGAACCCCAAGTAACATCTAGCACAATTTTTTGTGCACCACTTGCAATTTTTTTACTCATAATACTAGAAGCAATTAATGGAATACTTTCTACACAAGAAATACTATCTCTCAAACTATATATTTTTTTATCTGCTGGTGCTAAATTTAACGTTTGAGAAATCATACTGATTCCTACTTTTTCCACATTTTCTACAAATTTGTGGATATTGATACCTGTTTGATATCCTGGTATAGATTCTAATTTGTCAACTGTTCCTCCTGTAAATCCCAATCCTCTTCCAGACATTTTTGCCACTGGTACGCCTAAAGATGCAACAAGTGGTAATAAGATTAGTGATACTTTGTCTCCTACGCCTCCTGTTGAATGTTTATCAACAATCACTTCGTTTAAGCTTGATAAATCTAATTGTTCTCCTGAGTTTGCCATTGCAATCGTCAAATCTGTGGTTTCTTGTTTTGTCATTCCATTTAAATAAATTGCCATGATTAGTGCAGAAGCTTGATAATCTGCTATTTGGTCATTTGTATATCCCTCAATAAAATATTCAATTTCCGCCTTTGACAATTCTTTTTTATCTCTCTTTTTTTCTATAATTTCTAAAATGTTCATATACTCTCCTCTATATAAAATTTTTAATAAATGTCTTTCTATGGATTGGACATGGTCCATATTCTTTTAATGCTTCAATGTGTTTAGCTGTCCCATATCCTTTATGATTAATAAAACCATATTGAGGATAGATTTCATCCCATTCACGCATAATTCTATCCCTTGTTACTTTTGCAATAATCGATGCAGCTGCTATGTTATAACATTTAGCATCTCCTTTAATAATAGAATCATAAGGAATCCCTTTGGTATTAATATGTGTTAGTGCATCTACTAATATTAAATTAGGTTTTACCTCTAATTCCTCTACTACTTTTGTAACACCTTGTTTGGTTGCATTTAAAATATTGATATCATCTATAACATCTTGTCCGACAATAGCAACTGAATAGCTGATTGCTTCTTCTAAAATCACGTCATATAACTTTTCTCGTTTCTTTTCTGAAACTTTTTTAGAGTCGTTTACCCCTTCTATCATAGAGTCTTTAGGCATAATTACCCCTGCAACAACAACAGGACCAGCTAATGGTCCTCTTCCTGCTTCATCTATTCCACAAATATATTCAAATCCTTTATTATAAAGTTCTTTTTCCATTTTCTTTAAATTGGTTAGTCGTTCTAATTCTTTTTCTTTTATTGTCTCCACTCTTCTTTCCTTATTTCTTTCATTCATTTTAGTATACATGCTTTCCTATTAAAAAATCACTTTTATTCCCTATTTAGATTTTTTTGTATATAAAAAGGTTAAGCATCTTATATTTCTATTTGTTCAATATCTGTTAAGGAATATTTTTCTTGATAACCTATTGTATGGTATATTTCAGCTGTTGTTTCTTCTAAATTATATACAATAATGTACCATCCTTCTTCATCATTTGACTTTACATCATTAATTCCCATTTTTTCCAAATTTTCTGTTGTTAATTTATATACTTTTCCCTTATCTATATCTTCTTGTTTAATTCCAATACTTAATAACTTTTCCACAATTCCATCATCTGCAGTAACAGCTGTTCCTTTATCTTCCCCACTTAAATTTTCTTTTGCATCATTGTACATTGTATCTCTGTTAGGATTAACACCTAATTTAAAACTTGCATTTTCTAAATATTCTTTTGATTTTGCTTCAATTAATAGCATATTGGTTTTTAACCCCTCTAAATTTGCTTTTTGAATAGAATCTTTCCCTGTATAAATAGTTACTCCTGCTAAAATTACTAGAATAATTATTGTTATTGTTAATACAACTAACGTAATACCTTTTTGATTATTTTTTTTCATTTTACTTTTTCTCCTATTGCTCTAAATCATTTATTTTTCTGTGCAACGTTATTTTTATCTTGATTTTTTGTTACAACAAGGTTAATTTTCTTATATTATATCTTTTTATTATATTTTTTTCAATAAAAATCATTGGAATTCTTTCTTATTTTCTATAAATTTTATATAATATTTATAGGAAAAATAGTTATAAAAAATCCTATTTCCGTCACATAAAATTCACAAATATATTGTATGATATCTTCAGAATAGGTTAATATATATATAAATTAGGAGGTAATATATATGGAAAACAATAATCAAGAAAATCAAACAAATAATTCAAAATTTAAAACTGTTTCAAATCCAAATAATTACAAAGCAGTATATGAAATTGATAACAAACCTAAAAAGAAATCAAATTTCGGAAGAAATGTTGTTATTCCCTTCTTCAGTGGAGTTGTTGGTTGTGCAGTTGTATTAGGTACTTGTTTTGGTATTCCATCTATAAGAAATGAAATTATGGGAACTGGAGCTTCTAATTTATCTAATAGTTCTTCTGGTTCACAATCAAGTGGATATGTTGATCAAGTTTCTTTATCTAATTATTCTGATACAGCTGTATATGCAGCAAATAAAATTTTACCATCAATTGTTGGTATTCAAATTGAATATAATGTAACATCTATGTTTTCTATGTTTGGAGGAAGTCAAACATCTACTGCTAGTGCAACAGGTTCAGGTATTATCATTAGTGATGATGGATATATTTTAACAAATAACCATGTTGTTTCTTCTAGTGAAGCAGAAGCATATTATCAAGTATCAGAAGCTACAAAAATTACAGTTTCATTATTTAATGACGATAAGCAATATGAAGCAAAAATTGTTGGTACTGATGCAGAAACAGATTTAGCTGTTATAAAAATCGATGCAACTGGTTTAACAAAAGCAGAGTTTGCTGATTCAGATTCTATTAAAGTAGGAGAATTTGCAATGGCTGTTGGTAGTCCTTTAGGATTACAAAGTACAATTACTTGTGGTGTTGTTAGTGCTGTTAACAGAGAAGTTACCGATACAGACGGAAAAACCTATACTTTAATCCAAACAGATGCAGCTATCAATGCTGGTAATAGTGGTGGTGCCTTAGTAAATAGCGAAGGAAAAGTCATTGGTGTTAACACCTTGAAATTAACAGGTAGTGATGTTGAAGGTATGGGATTTGCTATACCAATTAACTCAACAACAGATATTACTTCTCAATTAATTCAATATAGTAAAGTAAGAAGACCTTATATTGGTGTTACAGGAATGGATTTAAATGCTGAAACCGCTGAGAAAAATAATTTAGTAGAAGGTATTTATGTAAAAAATGTTGAAACATTTTCAGCTGCTGAAAAAGGTGGAATAAAAATTGGTGATGTTATTATAAAAGCAGATGGAAAAGATGTTAAAACAATGGATGAATTAAATGAGATTAAAAATTCACATAATATTGGTGATGAAATGACGATTACAGTTAATAGAAATGGTGAGCAAAAAGATTTAACAATTAGATTAGGAGAACAACCTTAGCTAAACTTTAATATTAATAAAACTTTAATTTAACAGAAGCTTAGATATGTTTTTATTAAACATTTTCTAAGCTTTATTGTTACAATAAAAACCTTAAATTGTTTTAATAATTACTTCTTTTTCACTTCTAGTTCACAAAATGGACAAATTTACAATTTATAATACAATCATAATCAGTAATCAATACTGATTGAAATAAAAAAACATCCCCTTTTATTTTCAAAAGAGAAGCTTCGCAGCTTCTCTCTTTTTTTGTTCATTGGAATGTTTTTGTCCAATTGGGGACGTTTCTGTTTGGGACATTTTAAGGAATTTTGGGGACAGACTCATTTTTCCCTTTTTTAATTTGGGATAAAAAAATATAGAATATAAAAAATGAAACGATTTTGCGTATCTAAATTTGAGTTTAGAAATTATTAATAAAACTGTGATTTTCTTTGCATTTTGCTTTTTATCAAAAGTAACAATGCAAGAAAACCACAGTTTTATTATAGAATTTCTATGAAAATTTAGCTTATACAAAATTGTGTAATGACGTTATATTCTATATTTTTAGATTTTATAACTTCAAAAAAGGAAAAATGAGTCTGTCCCCAAAATCCCTAAATGTCCCAAACAGAAACGTCCCCAATTGGACAAAATTATACAATTACTAAATCCATTTCACTGGTTATGTTTTCATTTCCATAAGCATATATAATATAGATGTTTCCATCCTTCACAAAAAAGTCTTGCGAATTTTCTATTTTGTACATGTCGTCTTCTGGATTTCTTTCAAAAATTGGATAACCTAAACGCTTCAAATCTTCTACTCTTTGGTGTTCTATTCTTATTTCCTCATCAATTCTGTTTTGTACATCATTTACATTTAATTGTTTTAGTTGTATTAGTTCTTCTAAACTTATTTCTTTATTATTTCTCAAATCATAATTAAATGTTTGAATAATTAATCTTTGTGCACTTGATCCTTCTTTTAAATTAGATCTAATAATGAGTGACAAAATATCATTTTCTATTGTTGCCTCATATTGAAGCGTATAAATAATATTTCCATTTTCCGATTGTAATGTATTTTCTGCTTTTTCTTCATAAGTCTGCTTAATTTCTTCATTATATGCTGCTATTATTTCATTATCAATATTAATATATGGAATATTTAAATTTATATCATAACTATTTTCTTTATCCTCATCTTTTGTATAATATGTATATACTATCGCTCTTTCTTCATCTATTTTTTTTATATTTATGTCTGTCGTATATTCTTCTAATTGATTTTGAAATATATCCTCAAAATTAGCTTCTAACAATTGATACTCCTCTTCCGTCTTTGTCAAACTTGAACCACCAATTGCTACTAATCTATCTAATTCATCAGTTCCATAATAAATTGATAATCCCGCTATTATAATTGCTATTACACACGTAATTATGGAAATTGCATATATAATAACAGCTTTAACATTAATTTTTGCCCTCTTTGGCAAATTTACATTCATACGAATACCTCTTATATTAAAATCTCATTTTATTATAGCATTTCTATATAAATATTTCAACATGAATATGATTAAATTTATTGACTATTCGTAGAATTTGGGGTATGATATATATTGTATATTTATATAGAAATGAGGAGTTTAAAGTATGTTATGTTCAGAATGTAATAAAAACCCAGCTATACTTTTTTATAAAAAAATTGAAAATGGCAAAGAATCTTTAGAAGGATATTGCTATGATTGTGCAAAAGCCAAAGGCATTAACCCTAATGAAGTATTATATAGACAAAACGAAATTTTATCTAAAGATAATGTAAATTTAAATGATATGACAAAACAATTTGAAACCATTTTTAAGGATTTAGCTGAAAATATTAATTTAGAAGATATTGAAAATATTGATGGTGCCATCACATTTGAAAATAATGTCGATGACAATGGAGATGGTTCTAGTAAAGTATCTGGTGCAGCCATTCCATTAAGTTCATTATTTTCTAATATGTTTGGAAATTCAAATAATAATAATGGTAATAATGAGCAAGAACTAAATAATGGCAGAAAAAAAGTAAAAGTAGAAAAAAAGAAAAATACCAAGCAAAATAAAAAGAAAAAGTTTTTAGATACCTATGGTACGAATTTGACAACAAAAGCAAAAAATAATGAATTAGATATCGTTATTGGAAGAGACAATGAAATTAAAAGAATTATCCAAATCTTAAATAGACGTTCTAAAAATAATCCTTGCTTGATTGGTGAGCCAGGTGTTGGTAAAACAGCTATTGCTCAAGGATTGGCTATTCGAATTGCTAATCAAAATGTACCTGCAAAATTATTAAATAAAGAGGTATATCTTTTAGATATGACAGCTGTTATTGCAGGAACACAATTTAGAGGACAATTTGAGTCTAGAATGAAAGGTATTATTGATGAATGTAAAGAATATGGAAATATCATTCTAGTAATTGATGAAATTCATAATATTATTGGTGCTGGTGATGGTGAACATTCTATGAATGCTGCTAACATCTTAAAGCCAGCGCTTTCCAATGGTGAAATCCAATTAATTGGTACTACCACTTTAAAAGAATATAGAAAATATATTGAAAAAGATTCTGCTTTAGAAAGAAGATTCCAACAAGTTTTAGTAGAAGAACCAAATATTGATGATTCTATTGGTATTTTGGAGGGTATTAAAAAATATTATGAAGAATATCATAAAGTAAAAATTTCTTTAGATGTCATTAAGCAAGCAGTTATTATGTCTGAAAAATATATTCATGATAGATTTTTACCAGATAAAGCTATTGATATTTTAGACGAAGCTTGTTCAAGAATTAATTTAGAGAACAAAGAATTATTTACTTTAGAAAAACTAAAACAGGAATTAGAACAAGTTCAAGCTGAAAAAGAAGAAGTGATTGCTGCTGATTCTACAGAAGATTATCAAAAAGCAGCTGATTTAAAAACACGTGAATGTCAATTAATTGAACAAATTGATAAATTAAATGAAACTATGAAGCCTAGACAAATAACAGTTCAAGATATTGCCAATGTTATTGAAAGCTGGACAAAAATACCTGTACAAAAAATTACAGAAGCAGAAACACAAAAATTATTGAACCTAGAAACCAATCTTCATAAAAGAATTATCGGGCAAGATGAGGCCGTAAGTGCTGTATCTAGAGCAATTCGTAGAAATAGAGCAGGATTAAAATCAACCAAGAGACCACCTTCATTTATCTTTGTTGGTCCTACTGGTGTTGGTAAAACAGAACTTGCCAAAAGTTTAGCTTATGAAATGTTTGGCTCTGAAGATTCTATTATTAGAATTGACATGTCAGAATATATGGAAAGTCACTCTACTTCTAAATTAATTGGTGCACCTCCAGGATATGTTGGTTATGATGATGCGGGACAATTAACTGACAAGGTAAAGAGAAAACCATATTCTATCATTTTGCTTGACGAAATCGAAAAAGCACATCCAGATGTATTTAATATTTTATTACAAGTATTAGATGATGGAATCTTAACAGATAGTCAAGGAAATTCTGTTAGTTTCTCAAATACGATTATCATTATGACATCTAATGCAGGTTCTAACTTAAATAATAATTCTATTGGATTTGGAAACTCTATGGTAAATAAGAATAAAATTATGGATAGTCTAAAAGATGTCTTTAGACCAGAGTTCTTAAATAGAGTTGACGAAATTGTTACCTTTGACCCATTAACAAATGAACAATTATTACAAATCGTTGATTTAATGTTAAATGATACAGTCAAAGCGTTGTCAGACAAAGATATTAAAATGAATATGACAGAAGCTGCTAAAAACTATATCTTGGAAAAAGGAACAGATATTAAATTTGGTGCTAGACCACTAAGAAGAGCTATCCAAAGATATGTTGAAGATGAACTATCTGAAATGATTTTAAGACAACAATTATTAGACGGACAAACTGTCAATATTGATTTTGTAGATGGAAATTTAAAATTTGAAGTAAAATAGGAGATTTTTATGTTAAAACATGTACCAAACGCACTAACAATTATTCGATTTTTATTAATACCAGTTATTGTAATAAGTATTTTTAATGGAGATTATATCATTGCTTTTATCTTCTTCACAGTATCTGGTATCACAGATATTGCTGATGGATTTATTGCAAGGAAATTTAATTTAATATCTAATTTTGGAAAATTAATGGATCCTTTGGCAGATAAATTAACACAAATTGCTACCATTGCTTCTTTGACATTAAAAGATATCATTCCTATTTGGATATTAGCAATTGTACTATTAAAAGAATTAATTATGATTGCAGGCGCTTCTTTCCTTTATGGTAAAGATGTGGTGGTATATAGCAAATGGTATGGAAAATTAGCAACCGTCCTTTTCTATGTTGCTATTGTATTTTCATTATTAATTAATCAATTTGAATTACCATCTATATGGTCTAATTTAGATTTGTGGTTATTCTATTTAGCTTTATTTGCTACTGTATTTTCTTTATTAATGTATATTAAAGATGTATATAAGAAAGGATTTATTGATAAGCAAGATTTGAATAAAGAAGTTACAATTGATAAAAAAGAGAGAAAAGAAAGAAAAAAAGATGAAAACGCCCGTTAAGGCGTTTTATCTTTTTTTGATGGTCTGTCCCTTTTGTTCAATTTTTGAACAATTTGACACGTCCCTATCGTTTACTCATAATCCTCTATCAATTGATTTAACTCCACTCTCCCATTTGCTTCAATACCATTTTGTAATTCAATTCTATCTGTTTCTGTCAAGAATTCAGTTGCTATATCTGTTTCCTCTACTAATTCTTCTGTATCTCCTGTTTTTAGATATACAACCACTTTTCCATCTTTTTCTCTTAAGACATAATGTTCTCCACATTCACTATCAAAATCTCTATATAAAATAATTTGATTTCGTGAAAATTCTTCAATTGTCCACCCTTGATATTGTTCTTGTAAATCCTCTTCTGTTTTATTAACTAATTCTGTTGGAATACTAGAATATTGTTCAATCGTATGTCCACAATCATTATAATGTCTTCTAAATATGATAGAACAATTGGGAGATATTTTTTCTCCTTCTGAACTTGTCTCCTCTACTAATGTATTACTTTGTACCATTTCCTCATATTCATCTGTGCATTCATCATAAATTTCTTCTTGATTTTGCTCTGCTATTTCTGTTTCTTTTTTTTCACCTGAAAAATTATTTATTAAAATAACACCAATCACTGTTCCTAAGATAAATAATACGATAATGGCTGAAATGATTATACTTTTTTTCATATTCTTACAGTCCTTTCCAAAGATTAAATTGATTTAAAGTCCTTATAATTATCAATTCTACCTTTTCTCACCTTTTATAGTATTATTTACCTTTTTTTATCCTTTATACATTTTCTTGTATTTTTTAATTTTCTTTTAAATAAGCAATAACGGCTTGTTTTATCAATTCATTAATAGAAATATTTTTTTCAATTGATTTCATTTTGGCTTTGTTATGAAGCTCTACACCTAATCTCACATTCAAAGATCCTTTTGCTTGTTTCTCAGGCTCTAAATTATTTGCTTTACATACACTTAAATAATGGTCTATGGCATCTTTGAAATCTTTCTTTAATTCTTTAACTGTTTCCCCTTCGAATGAGATACTATCATTTTTTAATCCTTCTATTTCTCCACAAAAACATTCATCTTCATCACTATATTTAATTTCTGCCCAATATCCTCTATATTTCATAATATTTTTCATTTAAATTCCTCCATTTCACTTAATTTTTTCAACAAATTATGTACTTGATATGGCTTTAAAATATTGCTTGGATGTGGTTTATGTAGTTCTATTTTTATATTATTTCTGTTCATAAACACAACTCTCGAACCAGAAGTTCTTCCTTTATTATTTTCATAAAATCCTAATTTATTTAATAATGTTTTTGCTTCTTCATATGTATAATCTTTTGGTTTCGATTTTAGTCTGTCTATTTCTTTTTCTAATTTACTTATTTTATTATACTCCCTTCTTTTATGTTTTGCAACTATTTTTAGTCGCTATATTTCTCTATAAACTTCTTTACATGAATCCTACCTTTATGGTTAACACTTATACTAATTTCTCCGTTTTCATCTGTTCTAAAAATCTGCATGCCGAAACGATTGTAATCTTTCTAAAACAGCATTGTTTGGATGTCCAAACATATTATTTTCTCCTACTCCAATAATAGCCACCTTGCTATTTACTGCTTCCAAGAATTCATTGGTTGATGAACTTTTAGAACCATGGTGGGCTACTTTTAAGACAGAAGATTTTAATATATCTAGATGATTTTTATATGTATCTAAAATCTTCTTTTCTGCCACTTCTTCTATATCACCAGTAAATAACATGCTAAAACTTTTATATTGTAATTTCATAACTATAGCATTATTATTTAATATATTTTCTTCTATTTGTTTCTCTATTGGCCACAAAATATGAAAAGTAATATCTCCTATTGTAATTTTGTCACCCATCTTTACTTCTCGTACTTTTAATTGTTTTTGTTCCGCAATATTTAAAAATGTTTCATAATTTTCACTTTCTTCTCCTTGTTTACTAATAAATATTTGCCCTACCTTGAATTCTTTTAATACAGTCAATATACCACCTACATGATCTTGGTCAAAATGGGAAATAAATATATAATCTATTTTTGTATATCCTTTATCTAGTAAATACGGTATTACTGTATCTTTTCCCACATCAAATGTATTTGAAGTACTTCCCCCTCCATCAATTAAAATCGTTTTATGATTTGGTGTTATAATAAAACAAGAATCTCCTTGCCCTACATCTAAAAAATGAATTTCTAAATTTTTAGGAAATTGATAAATTCCTATCAAGAAAATTATTAAAAAAATTGCTTTGTACGTTCTTAAAATACATGCTTTTACATTTCTTTCTTTTAAAATTTTCTGATATATTTTCCTCGTCTTCTTCTTTTTTTCATATAACCTATATTTCATAAGTGCAATTAGATTTTTTACTCTTCTTTTCGTATTATTTAAATATTTGTTTACATAAATCGTGTATATCTGATTCCCCGCCAAAATCATAATGTAATAAATAATGATAAATAAAATGCTTGGTGTAGAAACATATATTTTTGAAAATGGTAAATTGGCTAAATTAGAAATTTGTATTAAGCACTTAATACCAAATGATAAAAAAATAGAAATAAACTGTGAAATTTGTAAATGAATAAATGAACTAAAAACAAAAATAATAGCTAAAAACATAATTGGACCAATAATACTACTTACCAAAATATTGGTTATCACAAAATAGATTCCTAGCATATTAAAATGGTAAAGCATGATAGGAAGAATCAGCATTTGTGCTGAAAGTGTAACAGATACCATGTCTTTTAAATTTTCTACAATCTTAGAAATTCGTTTACTTCTTTTTATTTGGATATTATCTTTTATCCATTTTATATTATCCAAATATTGCTTTATATTTTTATTAAATAAGATAATCCCAATCGTACCTAAATACGATAATTGTAATCCTACACCTGTAATGGCATATGGATTTTGTATTAATATGATTCCTAATGAAATGGCAATCGATGTCCAAATATCGTTTTTTCTATACACTAAAAAAGCTACTATACTCATGATTCCCATAATACCTGCTCTTACAATCGAACTTGTAAAACCTGTTATACTCATATAGAATACTAATCCTATGATAACAACATATTTCACATTTCTTTTTCCTAACCATTTCTTAAAAATCATTTCTATTCCAATAATGATATAAATAATATGCATACCAGATACTGCTAAAACATGAGAAATATTCGCTATTTGAAATTTTTCTTTTAGCTCTTCTTCTAAAACTGTGGTATCTCCTAAGATTAATCCTTTTACAATTTGTTCTTCCTCTTTTTTTAATACTTTTTCAATATTTTTTGTAATGGTTAACTTGATTTTATTAATACTTTTTTCAATCTTACTTACATTGTCCGAAGATATTTTTTGATAGTTTTCGACTTTTAATGTACCATATATATTGATAGATTTTAAATATAGTTGATAGTCAAATCCACCTGTATTTCTTTGTTCACTTCCTTTTCGAAATTCTCCTTGCAATCGTACTTTGTCACCATACTCAAATTGGATATCTTTTTTTACTTCTATATAAATTTGTGTAGATTGATATTTATTAGAATCATTTACTGTTAATACTTTTACTTTATATCGATTTTTATATTCTCTTTCTTCTTGATTACTAACAATAATCCCTTCTACTATGATATTTTCTTCAAGATATAAATTTTCATATCGATTTTCTTGGAATATGAGAATTGTATTAGAAATAATAGAACTAATAGCGATTAAAAAAATAACTTGTTTCGTTAAAATTAATTTGATATATCGAACATATCGATAGATAGATAAAATTTGAAATTCTTTATGTTTTTTGTTTTTAAAACATATTTTTAAACCATAAAGAAAGGTTATTAAGATATATAAAAGGACTATACTAAAATCAAAGTATAGCCCCCATATAATTCCAATGATATATCCTATAACCATAACGACAATTGGTCTTTTAATATTATCTCCTCCAATTTCATTATCATTATAGTACTCTTCTTGCACCTACATAATTATTATTATAATATCCTGTGCTTAAAGAATCGATTCTAACTCCTGTTGATGGTGTTGATGCATGAATAATCTGACCTCCACCGATATATATTGCCACATGATTAATTCCAGATTTTCCAAACATAACTAAGTCACCTGGTTGTAAGTTTGCTCTACTAACAGCAACTCCATTGCTATATTGTGCTGCAGCAGTTCTATTTAAAGATATTCCATGTTGTTTAAATACATATGAAGTAAATCCTGAACAGTCAAATCCTGTACTTGGTGAGCTTCCTCCATAAGTATATTTAGATCCTAAATATTGTTTTGCTGTTGCTACAATTGATGAGCCATTACCAGATGCTGGTACATTTGTTGTTTGTGTTGTTGTTTGACTTGTTGCCTTTGTGGTTGTTTTTGTACTACTTGTTCTTCTAGAAGTACTCTGGCTTCGTGATGTTTCTTGTTTACTATTTGATAATAATGAAGATGAAATATATCCTTCTACATTATTTACTTTTACTTTGCTCCAGCCATTTTCTTCACTATAAACTTGAACTTCTGTATTCAAATCTACAGTCGTTACAATTGTACTAGAAGTATTTGCTTCTTGTCTTACATTAACAGTTGTAGAATTTACATATTGTGTTTTGATTGGTGTTTCTTGAGCTGGTTCTTGTTGTTCTTCTTGTACCTCTTCTACTGATTCCTCCACTGGCTCGTCTTTTTTCAATTTATCTTTTCTTAACCAACCTTTTGTTGTTTGTGTTTCTACACATGCCCATCCATTCATGATTTCTGTGACAGTAACTGTTTCATCTGCTTTCAATTCTATCACATCTGTTGCATTAATTGATGGAATTAATTTTAGTCTTGTATTTTCTGAAATTTTATATTCTCCCAATGTTATTTCTTCTGTACTGCTTGTCTCAGTACCTTCTTCTGTTGTATTTACTTCTACTGTAGTGTTTTCTTGTGTAATATTTTCACTTACTTGATTATTACTTTCTGTAGTTTGTGAGTTTGAATTTACCGTAACTAGTTCTTTACTTACATATCCTGTAATTTTGTTGTATGTAACTTGGTACCAGTCACCTTCTTCTCCTACAATTTCGACTTCTTGATTCAAAGTAATTTGCTCCAAGATTTTACTTTCAGCGTCTGCTGTCTCTCTTAAATTAGCAACATCTACGTTGATTGTTCCAGTATTGGCTGCTAAGCTGATATTTATAAAAAGCAAACTAGCTAATGATATAATTGCCATGATAAAAATGCTTTTTATATTCATTTTACTTTTCATTGTAATCCTTCTCCTTAAATATTTTATATTTTAAAAAAAGTAGTACCGAAATAGTATACTATAAATCTAAAAAAAAGTCAAATTTTTGACTTTTTTCCAGAATTTTCAATTTATACCACTTGGTTTTTTATCAATAATTTTACCATATTACATATTAATCTTTGTTTCTCTAAATTACATTTAATAATTAACTCATATAATTCTTTATCCATATATCTTATTATATGATCACTTTTTTCGTTTAGAATATCATAAATAGAAATATTTAAAAAATCGCATATTTTCATAAATGTTTTTAATTCTACTTTCGTTTTTCCATTTTCTAATCTGCTTATATAATTCATAGATATTCCTAAGAAATCTCCCATTTCTTTTTGACTAATTTTATTTTCCATTCTTGTTGCTTGTATTCTTTTACCAATATTAGAAAAATCCATGTTCATATTATCACTTCTCCTTCATTGGTAAATATAACATTATGAGTTTTATTTGTCAATAGATTTTTTTTACATAATAGTAAAAATTAATTTTCAATACTTTTAAATGCATACGTATTATTAACAACTTTGTCATAAGGTGCTGCATTTTCTAATTCTCCAGCCAAGGTCATTACTTCTTGAAGTCTATTGAAACTTTCTTCTTCTAATACAGGTGTTTCATTCCATGCATCAATATCTTTATATGTTTGTATTGCCTCTGTTAACATTTCAATACTCGTATCTGGGAAAAAGTCTTGTATAACAGTTGCAATCTCTTCTGCTGTATGTTCCTTCACCCAAGTTTGCCCTTCATAAATCGCGTCTGTAAATCTTTGAATAATATCTTCATTTGCATCAATATAACTTTTTTTAGCAAAATACGCTGTATATGGTATTTCTCCTGCCTCTTCTCCAACTGATGCCACAACATATCCTTTTCCTTCTTGCTCTGTTAAAGACGCTGTTGGTTCAAATAACGTTACATAGTCAGCATTTCCAGCTGCAAATGCACCTGCCATTAAATCAAATTTAATACTGTCATCTAATACCACATCTGTTTCTGGATTAATTCCATTCTTTTTTAATACATATTCTAATGTCATATATGGTACTCCACCTTTTCTTCCTGGAATGACTGTTTTGCCTTTTAAATTTTCCCAACTAAAATTTTCTTCCTCTGTTCTAGAAACTAATAAAGAACCATCTTTTTTTGTTAATTGAGCAAATACTTCTGTATAGTCTTCTTTTCCTTCATTATATACATATATAGAAGCTTCTGGACCTGCAAATCCAATTTCTACTTGATTAGCCAATACACTTGTCATAACTGCATCTGCACCTTGACCAGTAGATAATTCAATTTCCAGTCCTTTTTCTTTAAAGTATCCATTATTGATTGCTACATATTGTGGTGCATAAAAAACAGAACGTGTTACCTCACTAACATTGATGGTTTGTAAATTATTTTTACCATTTCCTTTTTGACTTTTTATAATGACAACGGCAATAACAACGGCAATGACTAAGATTACTAATACTAGCACAATTCTTCCTTTTTTACTCATTTCACACCTCCTTATTTTCTTATATATTTTATGTTTATAATAAAGATGTGTGAAATTTACTTTTTTATAATGTAAAAAAGAATTACTATGTTATATAGCAATTCTTCTATCTTTCTTGACCTTCTTTTAATAATTCAATATTTTTATTACGCTCTAACAATTCTTTTGCAAAAGCCTCTCTATATGTATACATTTGCGTTCCAAAATCAATATATACGCTAGGTAATCCCGTACATTTTTCTAAATGTTTTCTTATACTTTCAGCTGTATGTCTACTTAACATCTTTTGTAACATTTCTCTTGTCTCTTGTGGATATGTATTCATCAAATACTCTAACATCTCTTTATATGTTGAATTTTTCTTGGTTTCTCCTGGTACATGCATCCTAGAGAAGAAGTTTTCATCTGTTTTCTTCTCCACTTCTTGATTTCTTAATGTATCTTCAATAAAATTTTGATTTTCATAAAGACCTAATACTCTTTCATTGTCATATAATGGATATAAATCAATATTCTCATTTCCTTTGATTTGCATAGACCAATTCTCATCATGTCTATCATAGTTTCCATATAAACAATCATATACTATCATTTCTATGAATCTTTTTCTAGTTTGTTGTATTTTGGCTTGTATAAATTCTTCTGAATAAATCCCTTTCCTTCTGTAAAAATCTGCTACTCGAGAAATGCTAGAGGCAAGAACTAATTCTACATTATCATTGGCATCTCCTTTATGTTTATCATCTTTTGTAATTCTTTCATAGTCTTCTCTATATTTTTCTTTAAAACTTTCTATTGTAATTTTTCCTGCTTCTAGTGTATCTTCTTTTCCTAATTGACTATAAATGATACAACCATCTTTTTCCTCTGGTGTTCCATGATTTCTTTCTTTATGTATATTGGCATAATATTTACTGAGATGTGCTAATTCTGCTTTGCAAGTTGGTATGTCTGCCTCCCTTGCTAAAGCATTTCCTACAAACTCTCCATAATGGTTTGCACAAAATACCTTTTGGTCTTTAAATTCATATCTTTTCGGCTTAAATAATCCCATTTTACGTTTTTTAGAATCTATATACCATCTTTTTCCTTTTAACTCTCCCACTGTTTCGAACTTATATGGTATAAATCCATCAATATTTCTAAATTCGAACATATTATTTCTCCTCTTCTAATATATATTTATCTGTTACCAACATCCCCTTTGTTTTCCTTAAATACTCAAACTCATCATATTCATCCATTTCTAAATCTTCTAATAATTCTTTCATTTCCTCTTGAGAATATGTTTCAATTTTAGGTAATCTCACTTTAAAAATGGCAAAAATTTCATCACTTTCATAAATCTTATCTAAATCATAAAAGGGTAATAAAGCTTCTGATATTACTTTTTCTTGAATTGCTTTTTCCACATGTTTTCTACTCATTTTAAAATAATACTTTCTCTTTTCTTTATCCCTAAATAATGCACCTATTAAATATTTTTTATTTGTTCTATAATCTACCCATTTTAAATATAAGTACTCCATTTATCCTCCCATTTTATTATAATTCTAATGAATCATCACCTTGTTTCGGATGTTCCTCATTCTTTCTTTGCTCGAAATCTTTGATTGTATTATTTATTTCCTGTTGCCTTTCCAAATATATTTTTTTAGCAAATGCTTTATGTTCTTCAGATAAACCTCGACACACTTCTAAAACTTCTTCCAAATCTTGATATGTATATCTTCCTATATCATTTAATGAATCTATTGTTTCCTCATAATAATGTTCTAATAAATATTTTAACAATGTAGTTGGTTCTATTTTTTTTGGATTTCCTGGTATACCAATACATGATGTTAAATTCTCCTTTTTAAATTTTTGATATTCTTTTTCACTTGATAAATATCTTACAATATCAGCTTTCTCTTCTTGCATTCCTAAAATTTGTTCATTATCAAATAATGGATAAAAATTAATCTCATTTGTTACTTGATTCACTTTTACACCAAAATTGTCATCACTTCTATCCCTATTGGCAAATATCATATCAAACATACACATATCAAAAAATTCTTTTCGCATTTGTGGAATTTTATCACTTTGTCTATTTTTTTTGTAATATTCTTCTAAAGTTTTTAATATAATTTCAATATTTACATAATTATCTTCTGAATCTGTCTTACCTCGTGTTATCATTTCTTTATATTTTTTAGGGTAAGCTTCTTTATAACTTTCTACAATAGTCATTAATGGTATAAAACTTTCTGTCACTGTGACTTCATACTGACTTAAAACACCTTCTATATTTATGACTTTATTACTATACTTATTTTTTATCTTGATTTCTCCTAACTCTTCCTTGCAAACTTTTTTTCCTAATTGTTTTAAAATTAAGTATGCTATATATTCTGCATAATGATTAGCAAAATTCTTATTATTTTTTAAATCAGAATTATACCCTTTCTTAGACTTAAAATATGCTGATATTAATCCATTGTCATCTTTGCGACACATTGTTGCCTCTACTTTCGTATCAAGCATTTTATATTCTCTTTTCCCATTAGCATAAAAATAATATCCATTTTTCGGATTTAATTTTTTTGCCACACCTAACTGCTCGTTTATTTCATCTTTTACTTCTTTTAATGATTTTACTGGTAATAACATAATTTCTCCTTTTCATACTATACATATTTTACCATAATTTGCGAAAAAAACAAGCCTTTTATAGGTTTTATTTTATGTAAATCAAAGAAATATGATTGCTTTAATCTAAAAAACTATTTATTATTTTCTGATTCTTCCATATTCCCATTTTGTAATTTAAAATTTTCTTCATTTAATTGCATTATCTCTTTCTCAGCTTCTAAATATAAACTAAGATTTTCTTGTGCAGCTTTTTTTACTTTAAAATATGAAGAAGTCATGATTCCTAATGCAATTACCAAAATTACAATTACTAACAATAATATTTTACTTAATTTATTCATATCTGTTTTTCCCCTCTCTTTTATATTCACTTAAAATTTTGTTATTTATATCTTAACACATTTTTCACATTTTGAGAATTATATATAAATAAAAAAGACATATTTCTAAATTTTTTGTTACAGTTTAACTCTTATACATTTTTATTATTTTGCAACACACAAGGTGTAAAAAATAATAAAAATGTATAAGAGCTAAACTGTAACTTTCTTTCATAGAATTATGTCTTTTTCATATTTTGCATTATTGAAATTTTTTAGATTTCAATATGATTTTTTCTAGCAATAATACAGCTAAATACATTAATCCTGCTACAACACCAAGTATAATCACACTTGCCATAACCAAATCTAATTTAAATACTTGCCCACCATACACAATCAAATATCCTAAACCTGCTTTAGATACTAAGAATTCTCCAGAGATGACACCTACTAAAGAAAGTCCTATACTGACTTTTAAAGAATTAATAAAAGTAGAAATATTGGCTGGTATAACAATTTTCGTTAATATTTGTAATTTTGTAGCTTTAAATGTTTTTGCCATTTTAATTAAATCTTTATCTGTTTTTATAAATCCATTTAAATTTTCTAATATGGTAACAACTAATGAAATCGCAACTGCCATCACAATAATGGCTGGTGTTCCTGCTCCTACCCAAATGATAATCACTGGTCCTAAAGCAACTTTCGGTAGACTATTTAATACGACTAAATAAGGTTCTAACACATCTGAAAGAAATCTAGACCACCATAATATAATGGCAATGATTGTTCCTAAAATGGTTCCTATCAAAAATCCAACAACTGTCTCATATACAGTTACTTTAATATGCATTAACAAATCATTTGAACCTAAGTTAGTTAGTGTTTCCCATATTCTACTTGGCTGACTCATGATAAAACTATCTATCACATTCATATCTGCTAATATTTCCCATATCGCCAAAAATCCAATTAGTATTGCTACCTGTGTTGTAAATACCAGTATTTTTCTTTTTCGATTATGTTTGATATATTGTTTTCTTTCCTGTGATAACGAATTATTCATCAACTCCCAACTCCTTCCATAGAGTATTAAAATATCCACTAAATTTAGGACTTTCTCTTACATTGATGGGATTCCTATTTTCAATCTCAAAATCAATTGTATAAATATCTTTTACTTTCCCTGGTCTTTTGGTTAATACCACAACTCTATCAGACATACTAATCGCTTCTGAAATGTCATGTGTTACAATAATTGCTGTCATATTTTCTTTTCTTAATATAGAATAAATATCATTTGTTACCATGATTCTTGTTTGATAATCTAGTGCTGAAAATGCTTCATCTAGTAGCAAAATTTTTGGTTTTGTTGCTAAAGTTCTAATTAAAGCTGCTCTTTGTCTCATTCCTCCAGATAGCTCAGATGGATATTTATCTTTAAAATCATAAAGATTATATTTTTTTAATAAATTTTCTACATATTTTTTGCTTGTTTCATCTAATTTCCCTTTTAGCTCTAGTCCTAATATGCTATTACTCCATATATTTCTCCATTCTAATAAACAATCTTTTTGTAACATATATCCTACTTCTTCTGAAATGCCTTCTACTTTTTTATTATCTATGTAGATTTCTCCTTTTGTTTTTTCTTCTAACCCACTAATGATAGATAGTAGAGTGGATTTTCCGCAACCACTAGGGCCTATAATAGATACAAATTCTCCTTCTTTTACTCTAAAACAAATATTATCTAGCGCTAAAATTTCCCCTTCTTTACTTTGATAGGTTTTACAAATATTTTTTATCTCTAATATGGTTTTCATGCAGTTTCATTCCTTTCTAATCTTTTGATACCTCTGTCATTTATTTTGTCATTAATATATTTTATGTAAAATAAATAGAGATGGTGTCTTAACACATCTCTATTACCTTCAAATCCTATTTTAATTTTCTATATATATTAACTCTTCTAATATAGTATTTTTCATCTTAGGTTGTTTTGAAAATTTTGATAAATTCATTAAATTATACTTTAATTCTAATATATGATTATCATAGGTTGTTATCTGAAAACATCGTTTCATTGCTTTTCCATAAGGATATACATTTTCTTTAACATATATCACAATAGGAATAATAATCATATTTTTAACATTTTTTTGTTTAGCATTCTGGATGATTTTTATACATTCTTGTAAAACAATATATGATAAATCAAGAAAAATTTCTTGCTGATACATAATTACATAAAATATTTGTTTTTTTGAATGCTTGTATATAATTTTTATACCTTTCTTTCCTTTATAAAAATCCATATATACCAATTTTTCTTTTTCTACTTTTTCATAACAATCTAAAAAACGATTAAGAAAAAAGCAAATTCTTTCTTTATCTTTAAATAAATATTCAATAATGTTTTTAAGTCTTGTATTCAAATCATTTCCGATTAAAATACTATATTTTTCACTCTCTTCTTGTAAATCTAAATAGTCCTTTTGTTTGATATTGTGAATACACTGAATATAGTTTTTATATGTAAACTGATAAATGACATTATCACCTCCTCACATAACAAATTTTAAACTTACTTTTGGAAATTTTTTTGATTTTAAAATTTATGATAAAATTTAGAATAAAATATATAAATTAAAATTATATATATTAAATCACAAAATGTAGAAAAACACAAGTAAATCTTGTGTTTTAGTCTTGTAATATTTTTTTCACTTCTTCTTTCGACAAATATCTCCATTTTCCGAGTTCTATATCTTTCACACCAATGCCTGCAATCGCACTTCTGTGTAAGGCAAGTACTTTATGTCCAATTGCTTCACACATCTTTCTTACCTGTCTATTTTTTCCTTCATGTATGATAATTTCTAATCTTGTTATCTGTTTTTCTTCATCTGTTTTTAATATCTTTACCTTTGCAGGCTTTGTAATATATCCTCCAATATCCACACCTGTTCTTAAATTTTCTATATTTTCTTTACTGATAATTCCTTTTAACGTAACTGTATATGTCTTGTTAATTTCATGTTTGGGGTGTGTTACTTTATACACAAAATCCCCATCATTTGTAAGAATTAAAGCTCCTGATGTATACATATCTAATCTTCCTACTGGTACTAATCTTTCTTTTATTTTTACTAAATCTAAAACAGAATCACGGTCAAATTGATCTTTTACAGTGGTTACATATCCAATTGGTTTGTTTAGTAAAATATATATTTTCTTATTTTCTATTTGCACAATTTTGTTTTCATATTTCACTTCATCTTTTCCAGGTTGCACTTTTGTTCCTAATTCTGTTACAACTTTTCCATTTACTTGAACTTTTCCTTGTAAGATACGTTCTTCTGCTTTTCTTCTTGAAGCAATTCCTGCTTCTGCTAGATATTTTTGTAATCGTATTTCCTCCAAAAATGCTTCTCCTTTCTTTTTTATATTACAATTCTGGTATTCTGGATGTAGATGGTGCTTCTGGTATTTCAGCTGCTTCAAATATATCATCCTCTTGTATACTATGTTCTTCATTGGCTTTATGCTGTTTACTTGCAATATAATTATCTACATTCATTTTCATTCTTTCTGGTGAAAGTCCCATTCTAAGTTTTCGTGTAATCCCCTTGTCTGCATTAAAATACATTCTAACTTCTCTATTAAAATAAGGATCTCCTTTTAATTCTAATCCATTAGACACATCATCTTGAATGGCTTCATTATATATTAGCCAAAGACTTATTCCTTGTTTATTAGGGCATCCTTGCTTAATATATTCATCATATCTTCTTAAAGTTTCTGGTGAATATACCTCTACACCTTTTCTGATTTTTCTCTCTTCTTGTTCTAATGGATTTTGCGTTTGTAATGTATTTACAAATTCTAAAAAATATCCTAATTGCATAACTGGGCCTAATTTTCTAGTATCTAATTCTATTCCAGCAAATGGATAACGTTTATAGTATTCTCTGTAACTACTTATATCTGTTGTCCAGTATTCATTAAATATCTGATACGGTCTTACTTTCTTATTTCTTTTTGATGGTATATCTTCATATAATTCTTCGTAATCAAATGGATTTTCTATATCCTCAATACAAACTACATGATTGGGATACACCATATTCATAGCATGTAATATATCTGTGTTCATACTATTTAATTGACTTTTATCTATTAAAAGCATTACTCTATTACCTTGTTTTAATAGCCTTACCCCTTTTATATTTTTTCTATCTAATACTTCTAATATAGGTTGGAGATATTTTTCCGTTACGCCTTCTATATTCTTCTTATCTGACACTTGTAATTGTTGTTCACTAAGTTCTTGCATATCCTTCCTCCATCCTTATATTCTTTTTCTATTTTCTAAATCTTTTAAAATATTTTCAAAATATTCTGGTAAGCTTGCTTCTAAATACATTGTTTCTCCAGTTATCGGGTGAGTAAATTCTAAACTTTTTGCATGTAAGCATTGTCCTTTCACATTCCACTCATTTTTTCCATTAGAATACACTTCATCTCCCACAATAGGATATCCAATTTGTGATAAGTGAACTCTGATTTGATGCGTTCTTCCTGTTTCTATGTTTACTTGCAATAATGTATATTTATCATATCTTTCTAGTACCTTAAAATGAGTAATGGCTTCTTTTCCTTTTTTGGTAACTGCCATTTTCTTTCTATCTTTTTCACTTCTTCCGATTGGCATATTGATTGTTGCTTCATTTTCTTTTACAAATCCTCTTACTAAAGCAATATATGTCTTTTTTACTTTATGCTCTTTTATCTGTTCACTTAAATGAATATGTGCTTTATCATTTTTTGCAACAATAATAATTCCTGATGTATCTTTATCTAATCTATGCACAATTCCTGGTCTAATTTCTCCTCCAATTCCTGATAAAGAATCTTTACAGATTGCCATAATAGCATTTACTAATGTTCCATCTAGATTTCCATTTGCTGGGTGTACTACCATTCCTTTTGGTTTATTTACTACAATAATATCATTATCTTCATAAATAATATCCAAAGGAATTTCTTGTGCTTTTAAAGATATTTCTACTGGGATTTCTTCTTCCACTTGAATGTTATCTCCTGCTTGTACTTTATATGATGATTTTACAGTTTTACTATTTACCAACACTTTACCATTGGTTATTAATCTTTGTATAGCCACTCTTGATGTATCTTTAAGTTTTTCTGACAAATATGCATCAATTCTTTTGTTCTCATTTTCTACTTTGAAATACTTCATGCATTCTTCTATCCTTTCTTCTCTTTTACTTTATGAATTGATATTATCTTTATTTTCTATTTTCTTTTTCTTATCTATTTTGGATTTCCTATTAGATAATTCTTTTGCTGAGAAAGAAGCAAATATGGCAACAAAGGAAACCCATCCAATTAAAATACAAGCATCTGCTATATTAAATGCTGGAAAATTTCCAATATTGATAAATTCTACTACATTTCCTCTACATAGTCTATCTATAATGTTGCTAACACCTCCTGCAAAGGCGAAACTTAGCAATATTTTTGTTTTTTTCGTCACAAATTGATTATCACTTTTTATAATTCCAAAAATAATTCCTACGATAACTAAATTGGTTAATATGGTCACACCTCTAGAAGTTTCATCATATGCACTATTTGAGATTTCTGATTGTTTCAATATGATGTTACCAGATAATAGTGAAATTTCTTCATAATGCACAACAAGAACTTTAGATAGTTGATCTATAAATATGATAATAAATATCATGATAGCTAGTATAAAATATAGTTTTTTTAATTTTTTCTTTTCTTCTTTTTTCATAAATACCCCTCTATACATTTAGTCTTTCGTATATGGTAAAATAATCATCTTCGTATAACTCTTTATAATTTGGATCTTTTGTTTCTTTTATAATCATATTCATTTTTGAATTTTTATAGGTAATAACATGTGTAATATCATATTTTTCAAATGTATCTTCATAAAATTCTCCTATACTAGATGTATTGATAAAATCCATGAATATATCATCTTCTTTTCCACTAAATTCTGGTGCATATAAATCTGCTCTAGAATCAATAAATACTGGTATTCCTCTATATATCATATAACTTCCATAATTATATTCATTATAAAATCTAGCTTCTCCTAGGTCTATATTTTGTATAATATAATCACATGCTTGAACTGGATATGCTGTTTCATCTATATATTCATCATTTTGCTTTGGTTCATAAAAATGATAACTTAAGCCAAGCATAACCAAAATCATGACGATATATCCTACTTTATTTGTAAGCATTTCTGTTAATTTTTCTAATCCATTATTCATATATATTTCAAATAATCCACATATCATTTTATTTACAATTAACACACCAATTAAACAAAACATGGTAATTTGTCTTCTTGATGCTAGCATTAAAATACATAAACCACCTATTATAAATAAATCACTAAGTTTAATCTTGGATTTTGTAAATGTTAAAATTGCTAAAATGACTACAATTGATGATAATGCTTCTGTTTCATCAATAATGGTCATTGGTAAATGTTCATTAATATTTTGTGTTGTATTTCCTTCCATGGTTTTATATAAATAGGTATATGGTGTATCTCCTAATGGTGTTAATAAACCTGTAAATGCACATATAACCATAACTAATATTAACCATTTTACATTTGGATTTTTAGTAAATTTAATTTTATATGGATTTTTTAGCTCTTCATCTCTTTTTACTTTTATTTTTTCATTTTTTGCAATGATATTTTTTAATTTTTCTTCTAATTCTATTTTTTTATCAACATGTTTTTCTGATTTTGTTAATAACTTAATTTTAAAATTTAAGATTTTTATAGTAATTTTTCTATATATTGTTACTTCTGCTATCAATGCAAGTATATATTCTGCTATATATGGCAAGAACAATACAAATATAAATGGCCAAACGGCTACATGTAAGTTCGCAATCAATGTTGAAATGAGAACTAATCCAACTGCATATCGAATTTTTCTATTTTCCAGAAACATTTCTATACAATAGATAATCCATACAAATAAAATAAAGGTTACCAACTGTGCTCTTGCTGCAATATATCCTCTTATCATATAGATAACAATTGCCGTTAATATAAATGAAACCAACTGATTTTTTGCAATTTTAGTATTAACAATATATAAAGAAATTCCCAGTATAGCCGTCAATATACAAGTTGTCACATAAATTCCAGTCATACCAAATCCTGCATATATATAATATGTTATTAAATCATACAACCAATGTGGATAGGTATAAGCTAACCCTTCATGCCAAGAAAAATGATCTTGCATGTCAATCCCCGTTTTGGTTATTTGCTCACCTATTTTTATGGTATAAAATGTATCATTTTGTAATGTAACTGGTGTCATAGCAATACAAAATATTGCAATTAATATAATTGCTATGATTCCGAAGAACCATTTAGAGTGAAGTATCCCTTTTATTTTCTCGCTTTTCTTGTTTTTCTCTTTTTTCTCTTTTTCTTCTTTGTGTTTAAACATGTTTCTCCTCCACAAATCTTTTTATAATCATTCCACTTTGAAAATATTTTGTTCAAAATGTATTGTATATTATTTTTGGCAATATCGCGTAAGCGACCAAACGAACGGATGTGAGTGCGATTGGAGCAACCTTCGCACGTTGAAAAGTAAATTTTTAGATAGGATTAAATTTATTTAAGACTAGATAAAAATTTATCTTTCAACATTAGTGGTTGCGACACACAAGATATTGCAAAAAAATAATATACAATACATTTTGAATTTTACTTCAGATAAAATGATTCCTTTTGCATTATATCAAAAAAAGTTTGAAAAGACTAGACTTTTCAAACTTTTTATCTCATTTCATTTATATTTTATACAGCTTCTTGATTTTCTGTTTCAACTGTATTTTCATTATCATTTTCTTCAATAACTTCTAAGCTTCCTACTGAAACTTCATAAGCAACTCTTGTTTCAACACTTCCGTCTTCATGTTTCTTTTCATAAGTTCTTGATTGAACTCTACCTACTAATTTTATTTGAGAACCAACTTCAAGATTTTGGCAGAATCTTGCATTTCTTCCCCATGCAATACATGGAATATAGTCTGATTTATTATATGCTCTATTAACTGCAAGTAATATATCTGCAATTTCTCTACCAAATGGTGTTTGTCTGTAAATTGGTTTCTTGCAAATATAACCAATTAAAACCACTTCGTTGGTAACAACATCTTTTTTTGTCATTTCATTTTCTTCTTCATTTTGTTCTTCCTCAGATATAACTTTTACATCTTTGGCAAACACAGTTAATATTAATCTGTTCTTTTCACTTTCATAACTATTATATGATCTGAATTGTCCTTTTACTAATAATTTTTGTCCTTCAGTTAATGTATCTTCATTAATTAGTCTTTCTGAAATTGTAATTGGTATAATATCTGCTACACCACTTAAACGAGGTATTTCTAAATTAAAGATATAAAATCTTTCCCCATAGATTTCATGACTAAATTTCTTTTCTCCTGTAACTTTTCCAACTAATGTTAAATAGTTGTTTTCTAAATAATTTGTATCCAATTTATTTTCCTCCTTAAAATTTATTTTATCAATTGTATTTTTTTACCTCTTTTAGTCTACATTACCTATTATACAACATTTTCCCGGTTTTGTCTACATAAAAAGTTAAATTTGTAACTTTTTTGGTGTGAATCTTGCTTTTCTAAGCTTTTTTTGCCTTTTTTACCTGTGTTACTACTCATTTTATCCCTAATAAGATTCGTTGTTTGAAAAAATCATTATATAATTTTTCTGTGTAAGCACATTTTTCAATTATCTTCTTTACTATATATAAGGTAAATTGTAAAAATTGCTAATATATTTTCTATTTGTGTTGGTTTATATTGCTTTATATCTATTTCCATTTCTCCCATTTCAATTATCTTTTGTTCCAAATTATTTATATTTCTTTGTATTGATAAAATTGCTTTATCTTCTTGAATACTAGATATAGTTATCGTCGATTTTTGATTTAAGCCATAACTTATACAATTTGTTTTTCTATTGGATTCTATTTGTATATTACAAAATACATCTGCATTTACAACAATAAACATACAATTGCTACAAAGTTTATTTAGTATATTTTTTTGTTTATCATTTATTTTTTCCTCATGGCATAATACAATTGTTTCAAATACAATGTTTTTCATATTTTCTATATTTTTAGAATTTATATGAATCCATTCCAAATCTTTTCTATTTACTATTTTTATTATATTTTGTTTTATCATTTCATATTCTGAATGATTTGAAAAAATACCAATAAAATGCATTTACCTGTCTCCTAAAAAAACTATATTTATTTTTTCCTTTAATTCCAATTTTATACATCTGTTAATTACTTTTTTGTGTTCCATTGACATCAATTACATAATTTTCTTTGTAGATAAGTTCTGAAATTTTTACCACTTCTAAATTTTTTGCTTTGATATTTTTTAAAATCATATCCAAACTATCTGCAGTATGTTCTGTTCCATTATGCATTAATATGATATCTCCTGCACCTATTTTATCTTTGATTCGATTCCACATTTTTTCTCCAGTCAGTCCTGTGTAGTCCAATGTATCTAAACTCCATTGTATTGTATAATAACCATTATCTTGTGCCGATTTTATCACTGTTCCATTATATTCCCCATATGGTGTTCTATATAGATTGGTTTTAGTTCCTGTTATACTTTCAATTTTTTCATTACTCTTCTTTAGTTCCTCTACATTTTCTTCATAACTTAGATTATTAACATGTGGATGTGTATCACTATGTGTTCCAATTTCATGTCCAGCATCATATACTTTTTTAACTGCTTCTGGATATTTTTCTATCCAATCTCCTACCATAAAGAAAGTTATTTTTACATTGTTTTCTTCTAATATTTCTAATATTTTATCAATATCATCTGCATTCCAAGCACAATTCATGGTTAATGCTACTTTCTTTTCTTCTGTTTGCACATTATATATTGGTAATAACTTTTCATTTGTAGAGGAGGTTGTAATTGCTTGTTCTTCATGAGTTAATGTTCCTGCTATGCAAAATAGTAGTATTACCATTATTACTGATATGAAATATGTATATATTTTTTGCTTATTTAATATAAAAAACATAATAAAAACCTCCACTTTAAAGTTACTTTTAATTATATGCTTTAAAATGAAGGTTCATTCATAATATTTGAATTACTCTTTAAAACATTGTTATTTTGTTGGATAGGAAACAAAATAACTTATAATTCCGTTATAAATTCCCCAGGCTAATCTATTCTGATATTCTTCTTGTTGCAATTCTTTTTCTTCTTGAGGATTCGATAGAAATCCGCATTCTACAATCGATATAGGAATTTCTACATGTTTCATAATATACACCGTATTTAATTTCATTGCTATTCTATGATTTTCTTTTTGTATGACTTCATTTAAATTATTTTGTATTTCTTCTGCCAAAACTTTACTTTGTTCATTACTGCTATTAAAAAATGTTTGCCACCCATAATATTGTTGCTCATTTATTTTATTTAAATGGATAGATACAAATATATCTGCTGAAGAATTATTTCCAATTTTTACTCGATTATGTATGTCTGAAATCTTTTTTTGTTTTAATGTTTTAGCATCTAAATCATAGATTGCATTTTCATCTGACCTTGTGAGGATTACTGTACAACCTGATTGTTCTAAAAGTTGTTGAATTTTTAAAACAATCTGTAAATTAATTTGTGCTTCTGTAATTCCACTTTTACTTTCCGCACCGTTCATCTGGTGTACCATGTCCAGCATCTAGTATAACAACTTTTCCTGAAACAGGTAATGTTGTTACTTGAACAGCATCTCCTATGTTTCTATTTGTTTGTTTAACAGTTGCATATGTTATACTTATCATTAGCATTACAAATATAATCATCAACTTTTTTATCTTTTTTTTATTCATAACAATAAACTCCTAAAATTTATATTTATAATTCCTATTTTAGTTTATTTGGTATTTTTTTTTTTAGAACAGAAGAAATCTTTTTCCTACTCAAGAACAATAGCGGGCTTTTTTAAACATTTTTCTGTTCATAGCATTTCTCATTGTTCGGCGCCAAATTTTACGCTAGTAAAATTTGTGTGCAATCACTAGAGCGAAGCGACGTTCTTGTATAGGAAAAATCAATTTTTCCTATTCAACAAAAAAACTTGAGTTTATCACTCAAGTTTTTTTCAAATATTACTTTGCTTTCTTCTATCTACAGCATAACTACTTCCCATAACAGATTTAGCAGCATGTTTTACCTGTGCCCCCACTTCACCTATTTCCAATATATTTTGGAATCTTCCTGGATCCGCAACCACGACACCTATTGAAAGAGAAGTTAATGGAAATTGTTCGACAATTCCTTTTCTATTTTCCACTTCTATATATCCTTTTTCTAAATCTCTTTCTGTAAAAAATTTCTTTACATTATTATCAAAAATAGCTAATATTGTTTGACATATTTTTTCGCAATTGGTTGATGGTAATATTGCTACGAAATCATCTCCTCCAATATGTCCCACAAATGCTTCTTCTGTGAAATCATTATGAACACCTTTCAATATAGTTTCTGCTGTAAATTCAATAATTTCATCTCCTTTAACAAAACCATATACATCATTATATGCCTTAAAGTTATCTAAATCTAGATATAGAACAGAAAATGGTTCATTATTAGATATTCTCTTTTTTAACTCTGCATGTATTTGTACATTTCCTGGTAATCCTGTTAATGGGCTTACTCTTCTGTTATTTGCAAGTAATCTATTTAAATTTTTAACTGTAAAATATAGATATTCTTCATCAACAGGTTTCTTTATATAATATTCTATAGATTCTCTTAATATCTTCATTCTATGTTCTTTATCTCCATTAGAAGATACTACGATAACTGGTGTAATTGTGTTATCTTCATCTCGTCTAATTTGTTTACAAAGTCCTACAACATCTCTATCAATTGCATCTTCATTAATGATGATTAATGAAGGAATATTTTTTAATGCAATATCAATTTGTTCTGATTTTACACCGATAAATTTATACTCTTTATCTTCTTTAAACAATTCCCTAAAAATCACAATAGATGAATCATCATCATCTATGATATAAATTTCTTGAACCATATTATTCACCCTTTTTTTATTTTTTTATGTTTAAATTCCACATTTTTATTCAATATTTCTGTAAATTCTTTTGTATCTATTGCAGGAAAAGCTTTTTTCAATCTATATGCTCTTCTATATAAACGTCTCATTGTTCTATCTCTTCGCATTTTTAAATTATTTATAAGATTTTGTATATTGTCACTTGTTGATATTTTTTCTTTATCTTTTAGTTCTAACAATTTTTGCTTAATTTGTTCATTGATATCTTCTATTTTCTCCAAAGTAGTTTTTATATTTTTAACTTTTATAACACTAATAATAGCATCAACTAATAATATAAAAGATATAATACAAGCAATAATTTCTACATATTTAAAATCGATATAACTTAATATTTGTATAATAAATGGATGTATATACTTAATAAATAATACACCTAAAATACCCCATGCTATAGAATTTGTTAAACATATTCTCCCCTTATAATTAAATTTATGATTTGAATAATCCCAATATTTTGTGTGAAACAATTTTTCTAAAAGTAATCCTACTACATATTCCCATAAAGTTAATGCTATAACTGAAATAAAAAATAAGAATAAAATATTATTTTTAAATCCATCTAAAAATAATATCATAATAATAGCACCAAATCCATATATTGGACAAAATGGTCCTATTAGAAATCCTGTATTAATGATTTTTCTTTCACAAATTGTTCTTACGATACTTTCTAACACCCATCCTAAAAATGAATAAATAACAAAATAAGTTAATATATGAAAAAAAGTATTATCCATTTGTTTTCCTTTCTTAGTGTATATTAATCTAGTTTCCCTACATATAGTATCTATATGTAGGGAAACTTTGTATTTTTAACGATTTGTTTTATTTGCCGTTCTTCTTATTGTATCAGAAGCAATTCCATCCACATTATATGCTGTAATTTCTAATCTATTTTCATCATTATCATTTAACTTAATTTTATATTTTAGTTCTTTCTTTCCATCTTCCACTGTAATCGTTCGTGCTTCTCCTCTTATATTTAAGTCTACTTTTTGTAAACTGACTTCGTCTGTAATGGTAATTAAATAATACTCTCCTGCATCATCTGTCTCCACATTTATTATTGGTTTTGTTGTTCCCATGACTTTTTCTTCTTTTGTTGTTCTTTCTTCATTTACATCTACTAGAACAACTGTTATATTATGTGTTCCCATTGGGACATCAATTTCTTGGTCTATTGTTGTTGCATTGATATCTATTCTTTGTTCTTCTCCATCATCCCATTTATATGTCATATATTTTATTTCTGTTTCGCTTTCTGCTGTAATTTTTAATTTATTATCCTCTGAAATTGTTAAATCCAAACTTGCATTTCCATTGTTTGTATTCTCATCACTTGTGCTGTTTCCTGATGTATATTCTTGCTGTGTAGAAATTTCTTGTCCATTTGTGTCAATTGCTTTTACATTTAATTTGTTCGTTCCTGTAGGAATTTCTATTTCTTGCTCTATATATTTTCTTCCATTTCCCGTTATGGTTTGTATTTCACCATCATTCCAACTATATTCTATTCTCTCAATTATCTTATCATGTGTAACAGTCAATATAACAGCTGTACTATCACTATTAAGTGATGTTGATATAGTTGGCTTCGTATTTTCTAACTTATTAGCTTCATTATCTTTGTATATAGCATAAGAACCAGTTCCTATCATAAATATACCAAATACGAACATAGCTATTGCAAATACCTTAACAACTGTCTTTATATCTGCTGGTCCACTACTTTTTTTTGTTTTACCTTTCTTTGTTGTTGGATTACTTGTCGCTAAGATTTGATTCATAATTTCTTACCCATTCCTTTCTGAGTATATTACATGCAAAGTTGAAAATAAAATTTGACACAGACAAAATGTAATTATTTTTCAACTTTTAATCTCATTAGTCTATTTCATGGAAAATTATACCATACCAAATTTTAATTGTAAAGAAATTTGGAGGACAAATCTTGCATTACGAAAAAATTTTTTCTACTTTTGTTTTGATCATTTTATTTATTTTTTCAAAAAAGGTAAAGAAAAATAGGACACATTTCTGAGCTCTACTTTTTTAGTTATAGTTCATCAATGTCCTATTTTATTTATTAAATAACAAACTTCTTAATTAATGCTAATCCTCCTGCCAATGTTCCTAACACTGTAAATCCTAACACATAGTAGATTCTTTCTTGTCCTGTCTCGATTGAT
>CAJFLB010000010.1 GCA_904387305.1 uncultured Clostridia bacterium | reverse complement strand
ACAGTGTTAACATAATAATTATATCATAGAAAGATATAATTGACTATCAAGGTTTATGGGTAACCTTTTAAAAACCTAAATATATTATACAAGGAATGAGATGAAATATGAATGAAGATAAATTTAATCATTTGGCTGATATCTATGAAAAATATAGGCCGTCTTATCCAGAAAAATATGTAAAAGACATTATTGCAACATGTCATTTAAATTCAGAGAGTTTAGTAGCAGATATAGGTGCAGGAACAGGTATTTTAACGAGACAATTATTACATAACAATTTAAAGGTAGTAGGAGTAGAACCAAACCTGGATATGAGAAAAGTATTAAAAAAATTAGAGGCAAATAAAAATTTTAAATCAGTAGAAGGAACAGCAGAACATACTAATTTAGAAGATCATAGTATAGACCTTATTGTAGTTGCCCAAGCTTTTCACTGGTTTGATAAAGAAAAATTTAAAAAAGAATGTAAAAGAATTTTAAAGCCAAATGGTAGTGTATGGATTTTATGGAATCAATTAGATGAAAACAAAGAAATTGTAAAAGAGCAAAAGAAAATAGATGATCAATTTACAAATAGATTTCAAGAAGTCAATGGTATATTAAGTGCTGCTAAAAAAGAGGAGAAAATACAAGGCTTCTTTAAAGACAATCAATATGAAACAAAGATTGTAGATAATCCATTAGAAAATGATAAGGAAAGGTTTATTGGTTCTAATCTTTCAAAATCATATTCTTTGAAAAAAGAAGATGCAAATTATGATAATTATATAAAAGCCTTTGGAGAAGTTTTTGATAAATATTGTGAAAATGGAAAAGTTATGATTCCGAATAAAACTTATGGATATTTAGGAAAAGTATAATGTTACAATTTATGGTAAGAAAATGCTAAATTTTGAGTGATAAGTTGTGGAATATTATGATAACATAAGAAATCAAAAGATAATTATGTAAAAAGCTAGAAAAAACATGAATATCATGATATAGTATAAAAAGATAAAAAAATAGAGAGGTGTGTGTAATGAAAATAGGTAAGGTAAAAGAATTAGAAAACATGGCAAAAGAAGTAAGGAAAGGCATTATTGAAGCAGTATATAATGCACAATCTGGACATCCAGGGGGTTCATTATCTGTAGCAGATATTTTAACAGTATTATATTTCAACGAATCAAATATTGATGAAAAAAATCCAAAATGGGAAGACAGAGATAGAATGGTGTTATCAAAAGGACATTGTTCACCAGCTTTGTATAGTTGTTTAGCCAATAGAGGATTTTTCCCAGTAGAAGATTTAAAAACTTTTAGAAAATTAGATAGCTATTTACAAGGACATCCAGACATGAATAAAGTACCAGGTGTTGATATGACTACTGGTTCATTAGGACAAGGATTATCAAGTGCTGTAGGTATGGCAATTGCAGGAAAGATGGATAAAAAAGATTATAGAGTATATTGTGTATTAGGAGACGGAGAAATTGAAGAAGGACAAATTTGGGAAGCTGCTATGTCTGCTAAAAAATATGAACTAGATAATCTATGTGTGGTTGTAGATAATAATCATTTACAAATTGATGGAACAATAGAAGAAGTTATGAGTCCATATCCAATAGATGAAAAATTTAAAAGCTTTGGATTTGAGATTATCAAAATTGATGGACATAATATGCAAGAAATTTTGGATGCTTTTGATGTTGCAAAACATGTAAAAGGAAAACCAGTTTGTATTATTGCTAAAACGATAAAGGGAAAAGGTGTATCTTTTATGGAAAACCAAGTTGGATGGCATGGAAAAGCACCTAATGAGGAGCAATATAAGATGGCAATGGAAGAGTTAGTTTAAAAAATAATCAGCATCTTGCGTCGTTAAACTTCATTTGAAATTTAAAGCTAAAGCTTACTAAGGCTGTAACAAGCAAAGCTTTAACAGCCTTAGCATTAACGTACAAGAGTACGCCTCATAAATTTCAAATTCGTTTGCCTAGCAATATACTAATTCTTTTTTAAACTAAGAATAAAGTAAAAAAGAATAGGAGAGATAAATGGAATTAGTAGGAGAAGTTGGAGACATTATTTATTACAATGAAACAAATAGTTATATGATAGCAGAATTTGATACAGAAGAGGAACAGACTACAATTGTAGGATATTTACCTTTTGTGGCAAGTGCAGATAATTTAAAGGTTATTGGAAATTTTGTGGAACATAAAAAATATGGAAGACAATTTAAAGTAGAAACTTTTGAGAAATTAATGCCACAAACAGTAGGGGCATTAGAAAAATATTTAGCAAATGGAAATATAAAAGGTGTCGGAGAAGCATTAGCTAAAAGAATTGTTAGTAGATTTGGAGAAGATACAATAAATATTATAAAAACAGAACCACAAAGATTAGCCGAAGTGAAAGGTATTTCAAAAGCGAAAGCGATAGATATTGCTGAAAGCTTTCTAGAAAACTGGGAGGTTTGGCAAATTGTTGGCTTTTTAGAACGATTTGGAATTGGAGCAGAATTTGCCAAAAAAGTATATGAATTGCTAGGTATAAATGCTATTGAACAAATCGAACAAGATCCATATATTTTAATTGATATTGCAAGAGGAGTGGATTTTAAACAAATTGATAAAATGGCATTAGATTTAGGTATTCGTTATGATAATGATAAAAGAATTAGAAGTGGAATTAAATATGCCTTAATTCGAGCAACATATAATGGACATGCATGTGTTATAAAAGAAAATTTAATTGAATTTGTTATTTCTTTGTTGGATGTAATGTCTGAAAATATAGAAGATGGTTTAATAGAATTAAGAGCAAATGATGAAATTGTTATAGAAGAAAGAAATGATGGCACAGGAACATGGATTTATTTATCTAATTTTTATTACACAGAACAAGAAATTGCGCTTCGAATAAAACGATTACAACAAGCTTCCAATGTAAAGAAAATAAAAAATATACAAATCATTTTAAAGAAAATAGAATTAAATTCTAATATAGAACTATCAGAAAAACAAAAGGAAGCAATTGAATTAGTTAATGAAAATAATGTCACGATTATTACTGGTGGACCTGGAACAGGAAAAACAACAATCATTAAAAGTATTATTGATATATATGAGCAAAAGGGAAATAAAGTGGTATTATGTGCTCCAACAGGAAGAGCGGCTAAAAAAATGACAGAAACAACAGGAAAGGAAGCTTCAACATTACATAGATTATTAGAAATTGGAAAAATAGATGAAAATAATTTTTATCAAACTAGTACAGAATATGAAGGTGCGCCAATTGATGCGGATTTGATTATTGTAGATGAGTTATCAATGGTAGATATGTTTGTGATGAGTTATTTATTAAAATGTATATATAGAGGAACAAAATTAATTTTAGTAGGAGACTGTGATCAATTATCTTCAGTAGGACCAGGAAATGTATTAAAAGATTTGATTGCATCTGAGCAAGTGGTAACAGTACATTTAGACAAAATTTTTAGGCAAGCTGCCAAATCAAAGATTATTTTAAATGCCCATAGAGTAAATAATGGAGAACCTTTTATTTCAAAAGGGGACGAAGATTATACAGAAGAAACCATGGAAGATTTTTTCTACATTAATGAATCTTCACAAGAAAGGATATTAGAACAAGTATTATCTTTATGCACAGGAAGATTAAAAAATTATGGAGATTATGATTTTTTCCAAAGTATACAAGTCTTAACTCCAACCAAAAAAGGAATGTTAGGAACAAGAGAATTGAATAAGGCATTACAGGAAAGATTAAATCCTAATGTATATGAATTACCAGAAAAATCTAATATGGGAGCTATCTATCGAACAGGAGATAGAATTATGCAAGTAAAAAATAATTATGATATGGACTGGGAAAAAGAGACAAATGCAGGAAATGTAGAAGTAGGAAAAGGTGTGTTCAATGGAGAAATCGGAACAATAAAAGAAGTTAGTGAAAAGAATAAGATTATCGAAATTCAATTTGATGATGAAAAAACAGCCTATTATGATTATACAGAATTAGAACAAATAGAGCATAGTTATGCTATTACTATACATAAAGCACAACGGAAGTGAATTTGATGTGGTTATTATGGTAGTTCCACCTTCAGCACCAGTTTTACTTACTAGAAATCTATTATATACAGGAATTACGAGAGCAAAGAAATTGTTAATTGTTATCGGAAGCGAGAAAATCGTAAAATTTATGATACAAAATGTAGATAGTAAGAAAAGAAATACAGGATTAGAATATAAGTTGAGAAATTTATAGTAATAGAAATCATTTATTTTCTATTAAGAAAGGCTACAAGTACTTCAATCACATTCGTCATTTATTCGAAATAAGTATACAAGGATTTGGAACGAATTGTATAATTATAAAATTTATAAATACTAAAATAACTCACAAAATGTAACAAAGCGAGGTGATTAAAAAATTTATTAATATTATAAATATGTTGTTTCCACAAATTTGCGGAATTTGTGAAAAGGTAAATACAGATGGACTATGTAATAAATGTAAAATAGAACTAGAACGATTAGTAGAAAGTAGTATAATTGACACAGAGTTAGAAAATAGATTTTTTAATGAATTAATTTATATTTTTAAATATGAAGGATTTATTAGAAAACTAATTTTAGATTACAAATTTCATGAAAAGCCATATATGTATATTAGTATAGTGGCTTTTATTTTAAAAAATAAAAAAATTTATGAAAAATTGCAAAGTTATGACACAATCATTCCAGTTCCGATTAGTAAAAAAAGAATGAAAGAACGCGGATATAACCAAAGTTTGTTAATAGCTAAACAAATAAGTAAAGATGTAAAAATCCCATTACAAACCAATTGTTTATTTAAAACTAAAAATATTATTGAGCAAAGTAAATTAAATAAAGAACAACGAAAACAAAATATACAAAATGTATATGAATTAAAAAATAGAGAAATACTAAATAATAAACAAATTTTATTAATTGATGATATCTATACCACGGGAAATACAGTAAATGAATGTGCAAAAGTATTACAACAGGCAAAACCCCAAAAAATAGATGTATTGGTATTAGCCAAAGACTAAAATGGATAAATATGCAAAATAAATTGAACAAAAAATTAAAAAGATAAAAGAAGAAAAACACATTATTGATAAATATAGACCAACATTGTTTTCAAAAGAAGAAAAAATGCAAGAAATAGAAGGAGATAAATAAAAAATAGAAAGGTTAGTTTTTAGAACTAATCTTTTTTTGACAAAAAATGAATAAAAAAGAAACAATAAGAAATAATAAAAGTATAACAAAATTATAAACAAAAGGGAGGATGGTTGAAAAATAATTACAAATTTGACTGTGTCAAAATTTAATTCTTTTCTAACCAGATTTGTACCCAGAGAAAGGAATGGTTTTAATTATGAAAGCAACAGGTGTCGTAAGAAGAATAGATGATTTAGGTAGAATTGTTATACCAAAAGAAATTAGAAAAGTTTTAAGAATAAAAGAAGGAGATCCATTAGAGGTATTTACAGATAGAGAAGGACAAGTGATATTAAAAAAGTATTCACCAATTGGAGAACTATCTGAATTTGCAGCAGGATATGCAGAAACATTGTCAAAAACAACTGGACATATTGCATGTATTACAGATAAAGATACAGTTATTGCTGTATCAGGAGGTTCTAAAAAAGAATTTCTAGAACAAGATGTAAGTTCAGAATTAGAACAATTAATGGAAGATAAAGAAGTTTATACAAGTAAGGAAAATAGTGATGTAGCAATGCCGATTACTAAAAATGATAATCAAGAAAGAAAATATAATGCACAGGTGGTATATCCAATTATTTCAAATGGGGATACAATAGGAACAGTTATATTAATGTCTAAAGAAGCAAATCAAAGAATGGATGAAGTAGAAAAGAAAGTGGCTCAATCAGCAGCTACATTTTTAGGAACACAAATGGAGATATAAAAAGTCAAATTTTATAAAATTTGACTTTTTTAATATTTTATAGTAAAATATATCAAGTTGTTAGCTATAGAGCTAAAGGATGAGATTTTATTAAATAAATACTTTGTTAAAAGTGAACTAAAAAATGAGATAGTAAAAAGCAAACTATTAGAAATGAGATTTTGAAACAAATTTATGAAAATAAGGAGAATATATATTTAAGAGAAAAATATATATTAGGCGGTGTAAACAAAAGACGAAATTAAAAGATAAGAGATAATTTTAATTCCTATATTTTATATAGGAATAATATTAATTGTATTTTTACATGGTAGAAAATTATATTTTAATGTAAAAAACAATATTATAGTATGAAAAAAATTGTGCAAAAAGTTTGAGAAAACAAAACTTTAGATTTTAGAAAATCTAGTAAACTTGCTAAATGTAAAAGCAAGGGGAAATTTTCATAAGTAAAATTTGTCTATTTATATGGTTTTTGTATCAATAAATTTGTTCGAAGAAATCCCAAACATAAAACAAAATGTATAAGTTTAGTAAAATTGAGAAAATATAAAATAAAGAAAAGTGAAAAAGAAAGGAGTTTTTATGACGGAAGAAATTTTAAAGAACAATGACAAATTTATAAAAAAAGAGAATACAAAAAGAGAAGGAGGAAAAGCAAGAAAGCCATATAATAGAAAGAAAAAAGAATTTAATAATGAAGGAAAAGAAATGAAAGTATCACAAGAAAAGAATACGACTGAAGTGAAAAAAGAAGAGAATAAAGAAGTAAAAACTGTTAAAACAAGAAGAAAAAGAAAGAAAGAAGTAGACACAATCTTTAAAAAATCAAATTTAAAAATTATTCCATTAGGTGGACTACATGAGATTGGTAAGAATATTACAGTTTTTGAATATGAGAATGAAATGATTGTAGTAGATTGCGGATTATCATTTCCAGATGATGATATGTTAGGAATTGATTTAGTAATACCAGATGTATCATATTTAGAAAAAAATGTGGATAAAATAAAAGGATTAGTCATTACACATGGACATGAGGACCATATAGGTGCAGTTCCATATTTATTAAAAAAGATAAATATTCCAATTTATGCTACAAAATTGACAGCAGGATTAATTAGAAATAAATTAGAAGAACATAAAATACTTAGAAGTACAGAAATGCATGAAGTTATACAAGGGCAAACTATTTCTTTAGGAAAGAATTTTAAAATTGAGTTTATTAGAAGCTCACATAGTATTCCAGATTCAGTAATGTTAGCAATTACAACACCAGCAGGAACAGTTTTACACACAGGTGATTTTAAAGTGGATTATACCCCAATCGATGGGAAAATTATGGATTTTGGAAGAATTGCTGAATTAGGAAATCAAGGAATTCTAGCTTTAATGTCTGATAGTACAAATGCAGAAAGAAAAGGATTTACCATGTCAGAAAGTTCTGTTGGAGAAGTATTTGATAAATTATTCTTGCATTGTACAAAAAGAATCGTAGTTGCTACATTTGCGTCAAATGTGCACAGAGTACAACAGATTGTAAATTCAGCAGTAAAATACAATAGAAAAATTGCTGTATGTGGTAGAAGTATGATAAATATGATTGAAACTGCAAGAGAATTAGGATATATTGATTGTCCAGAAAACATATTTATTGATATTGATATGATAAATAATTATCCAGACGAAAATCTAGTAATTATTACAACTGGAAGTCAAGGTGAACCAATGTCAGCATTAACAAGAATGGCTGCAGGAGATCATAGGAAAGTAAAAATCACACCAAATGATTTGGTAATCATATCTGCAACACCAATTCCAGGAAATGAAAAATTTGTATCAAAAGTGATTGATGATTTAATGCAGATAGGTGCAGAAGTTGTATATAGCTCATTAGAAGCCATTCATGTTTCAGGACATGCTTGTCAAGAAGAGCAAAAATTAATGATTGCATTGGCAAAACCAAAATATTTTATTCCTGTACATGGAGAATATAGACAGTTAATAGCTCATAGTGAAACAGCTCAAAGTATGGGGATTGATAAAGACCATATTATTATGATGGCAAATGGTAGAGTATTAGAAATTAATGAAGATAAAGCAGAATTTACAACAACAGTACCTTGTGGAAGAATTCTTGTAGATGGACTTGGTGTGGGAGATGTTGGAAGTATTGTCTTAAGAGACAGACAACACTTATCACAAGATGGATTAATCATTATAGTTTTAACAATGGATTCTTCAACAGGAGAGGTGGTAGCTGGACCAGATGTTATTTCAAGAGGATTTGTATATGTAAGAGAATCTGAAAATTTAATGGATGATGTGAAGTCAGTTGTAAGACATGAAATTAAAAAATGTGAAGAAAGAGGAATCAGAGATTGGGGAACAATAAAATCAGCAACCAGAGAAAATTTAAGAGATTATATCTTTATGAAAACAAAAAGAAACCCAATGATTATACCAATTATTATGGAAATATAGTGAAATGTAAAAAACACCAAACTTTTTGTTTGGTGTTTTTACTGTTTGAAAAATTTTAACATTATTTATCTATCTATTTCATCAGATTCTGAAGAATGTTCTGGTTGATTTGTTTGTTCTTCTTGTGTTTTTTCCATGTTAATATCAATGAATTCACTAATAATTTGTTGTGTTGTTACTTGATTTTTTTCATTAGCTTCTTTTAGACTATCAAGCATAGAAGAATTAGAATCATTAATATAATATTTTATACAAACATCTTCATAATCATCAACTACATCACTTCCACTAGAAGAACGATTATTTCCTAGAAAATAATGTTGACCGTCATCTGAAAAATATTCCCATGATATATCATAAATGTTATTGTCTGCATCAAGTAAATTAATAGATAAACGGGAATCACCAGCATCTAGTTGTTCAGCATCTGCATTCCTATTGTTATATGCTGATATATAAGAAGATTTTATTAAATTTAACATATCATCATAAGATAATTCACTTATAAGTTTAGGGCTCATTTCGACTAAATCAGCTTTAACAGTATATATATATGATAAAGCATCTTTAGTATCTGCATACTCTGGAAATGAATTGTAAAGTTCTACTGCTTCACGATTTAAATCTAGTTCATAGTTACATTCTTCTAAAGTTTTGAAATATTTTTGTTGATCTTCTTCAGAAAGTTTAAAAGTACCATCAAGTTTCCCAGCAACAGTATTAGGAATAATAGAATTTGAAGGGATAGCACCATTATAATCTTGAGAAGTTTTGGCGAATGTATAGCTAAGTAAGAAATTTGTTATATCTAAAGAATCTTCATCAGAAAGTTCAGAATGAGAAGGTAAAGATTCTAATTTTTCTACTAATTCGTCTGCATTAGAAGATATATTATCAAAACTTTTTTCAAGTTCTTCAGAGTTGCTATCTTGTTCTTGTTCTATTGAAGTTGAATGATCAGAAGATGGTTTTGTACAGCCAACAAAAGAAGAAGCTGCTAATAAAGATAGTCCACCAACTAATAATCCTTTTTTAGCTTTATGTGCTACAGAATTTACATTATATTTTAGTTCGTCTAAAAATTTATTCATAATATGACACCTTCCTTAATTTACAGATATATATAGTATAACAATATAATCTGCAAAATGCAATAATTTGTTATAAAAAGCGGGAGGAAAATAAAAAAAATATAAAAAAATGTTGACATTCATAGGCAATCATTGTATAATGTATAGGCATGAATTGAGCGATGAAGCTGAATGTGGCTACATCCTTACAGAACACAAGGATGGAGGGAACTTCGGTGGAGTATGTCATGGCAAAGACCAGGCGGTAAGTTTTTAAAATTTAAGCACTTATCCCAGAATTATCATGCATATTTTGGGTTTTTTTATAGGTAATATTCAAAACACCAGAGTGCGTTTTAACTTGCCACGGTAATTTCGTAGCGAAAGCTACAAAAAATAGGAGATAGCCGAGATAAAGGTCAACAGATATTCACAAGGGGAGGTGGACATTCCTTAACCCGAATAGAAATGACCTAAAGGTAAGGTGTGTCCCCTGACATTAAATAAAAAGAAGGAGGGAAAATTACAATGGCAAACACAGTAGCAACAAGTGAAAAAATAAGAATAAGACTAAAAGCTTATGACCATGTAGTTTTAGATCAGTCTGCTGAAAAAATAGTAGAAACAGCTAAAAAAACAGGAGCAAAGGTATCAGGTCCTATTCCATTACCAACACAAAAAGAAATCGTAACAATTTTACGTTCTCCACACAAATACAAAGATTCAAGAGAACAATTCGAAATGAGAACACATAAAAGAGTTATCGATATTTTATATCCAACACAAAAAACAGTCGACAGCCTAATGAAATTAGAGTTACCAGCTGGTGTAGATATAGAAATCAAACTTTAAAATAGGTAAATAACTGGAAACAGATGAACACCAGTTAAAGCGTTATGGGATGTTTTGTATCCCAAAAGAATTTACCAGTGGGAAAAAATGTCCCACACATTAGAAACAGTCATCAAAACCAAGCTGAATTGGAGTTAAATTATTAATAGCTATAAATTAGCGTTTAGAAACAAGTATTGCTAGGAAAACAAGTAAAAATATTTGAGACAGTACTTGTGTACGGCGAAAATATTTTTTATGAAGTTTAACAACGCAAGACGAAGTTTATAAGCGATAATTCAGCCAATAGTTAGGAGGAAAGAAAGAAATGAAAAAAGGAATAATCGGAAGAAAAATTGGAATGACACAAATCTTTGATGAAAAAGGAAATGTAATTCCAGTAACAGTTATAGAAGCTGGACCATGTGTTGTAGCACAAGTAAAAACAGTAGAAACAGATGGTTACAATGCGGTTCAATTAGGATTTGGAGATGTAAAAGATAAACACATCAACAAACCAGAAGCAGGACATTTTGCAAAAGCAAAATTAGCTAACAAAAAACATCTAAGAGAATTCAGATTAGATTCAATAGAAGGAATCAAAGTTGGAGACGAAGTAAAAGCAGATGTTTTTGAAGCAGGAGAAAAAATCGATGTTCAAGGAACATCAAAAGGAAAAGGATTCCAAGGTGTTATCAAAAGACATGGACAACACAGAGGACCAATGGGACATGGTTCTATGTATCATAGAAGACCAGGTTCAATGGGATCTACATCAACACCAGGTAGAGTATTTAAAGGTAAAAAATTACCAGGACATATGGGAAGAGTTACAGTTACAATACAAAACTTAGATGTTGTAAGAGTAGATATGGATAAAAATGTAATTTTAGTAAAAGGTAGTGTTCCAGGAGCAAAAGGAGCTATCTTAAAAGTAAAATCAGCTGTAAAGGCTACTAAATAGAAGGAAGGAGGAAGAACAAAATGCCAAAAGTAGACGTTTTAGATATGAAAGGTAAAAAAGTAAGTGATATAGAATTAGCTGATAGTGTATTTGGAATTGAACCAAATGAAGCTATAGTACATAGCGTTTTAGTTAACTATTTAGCTAATCAAAGACAAGGTACACAAAGTACAAAAACAAGAGCAGAAGTTTCAGGTGGTGGTAAAAAACCATGGAGACAAAAAGGAACAGGTAGAGCAAGACAAGGTTCAATCAGAGCTCCACAATGGATTAAAGGTGGTATTGCTTTAGGACCAAAACCTCGTTCATATAAATACACAGTAAATAAGAAAGAAAAAAGACTTGCTATTAAATCAGTATTGAGTTCTAAAGTTTTAGAAAAAGAATTAACAGTTGTTGATAAATTAGAAGTAAAAGAAATCAAAACAAAAACAATGGTAAAAGCATTAGCAGATATGAAAGTTGAAGGAAAAACATTAATCATTCTTCCAGAGAATAATAAAAATGTTTTAATGTCATCAAGAAATATCGAAGGTGTTAAAACAATTGTTGCTAACAATATAAACATATTTGATTTATTAAAATATACAAATCTAATTTTACCAGTAGACACTGTTAAAAAATTAGAGGAGGTGTACGCATAATGTTACCAGAAGAAATTATAATCGCACCAGTTGTTACTGAAAAAAGTAATGACCAATTACAAGAAGGTAAATACACTTTCAAAGTAAATAAAAAAGCTACAAAAGTTGAAATAGCAAAAGCTGTTGAAAAACTTTTTGAAGTAAAAGTATTAAATGTTAATACAATCAATGTTAGAGGAAAGAAAAAAAGAGTAGGATACCATGTTGGAAAAACATCTGACTGGAAAAAAGCAATTGTAACAATTGATACAAATCCATCAGATGAAACATATCTAACAAAAGGTGGAAAAGAAGTTAAAGCTTCTAAGAAATATAAAGATTCAATTGATGAATTTATGGGTGCATAAAACGAATGAAAATCAGCATCTTGCGTCGTTAAATTTTGATTCGTTTAGCGAAAGAAACATGCAAACCTCGATGTACAAACGTACACCTTCGGCTTGCAATAAATAATAAAAATGCACATCGTAATACTTTTAATCAATTTTATAAGAGAAAGAACTTTAATAAAATTATCGGGAAAGAACCCGGAGAATAAAGAATATCTGTTATGCGGAGCAGGAAAAACATCCGTAAATAATGTAAAGTAGAGGATTTAGCAAAAACGAGTATTGCTAGGCAAAATTTTATGAAAAAAGCGGAGTGTACTTTTGTACATGAGCATTTTTGAATGAAATTTTAACGACGCAAGACGAAGTTTTTCATAAATCCGAGAGAGGAGATTAGAAAAATGGGAATGAAGCATTTTAAACCATACACACCATCAAGAAGAAACATGACAGTTTCAGACTTTTCAGAAATCACAAAGAAAACTCCTGAAAAATCATTACTTGCAAAGAAAAAGAAAAATGCAGGTAGAAATTCTTATGGTAGAATAACAGTAAGACACCAAGGTGGTGGAAACAGACAAAAATATAGAATTATAGATTTTAAAAGAAGAAAAGATAACATGGAAGCAACAGTTATTGGTATCGAATATGATCCAAACAGAAGTGCAAATATTGCTTTAGTTCAATATGAAGATGGAGAAAAAGCATATATCTTAGCACCACAAGGATTAAAAGATGGAGATAAAGTTGTATCTGGAGAAATAGCAGATATCAAACCAGGTAACTGTATGCCAATCAGTAGTATTCCAGTAGGTACTTTAATTCATAATATCGAATTAAATCCAGGACAAGGTGGAAAATTAGTTAAAGCTGCTGGACAAAGTGCACAATTGATGGCTAAAGAAGGTAAATATGCACATGTAAGATTACCTTCAGGAGAAATGAGATTAATCTTAGCAAAATGTAGAGCTACAATTGGTGTTATTGGAAACAGCGATCATGAAAATGTAAAAATCGGAAAGGCTGGTAGAAAAAGACATATGGGAATCAGACCAACTGTTAGAGGATCTGTTATGAACCCAGTAGATCACCCACATGGTGGTGGTGAAGGTAGAGCACCAGTTGGACACGCAGGACCACTTACTCCTTGGGGTAAACCAGCACTTGGATACAAAACAAGAAATAAAAAGAAATTATCAAATAAATTTATCGTTAAGAGAAGAAAATAAGATAATTGGACATTGGCGAAATCAAAGATTTCGATGTCCAGATGTGCAAATTGCTTCGCAATATTGCACTGTCTAAGGTAAATTAACCTTGTTTTATAGCAAAAAATCTTGCGATTTTTGCTATAAAATAAAATTTAATTTTAAGAATGGGAGGAAAAATTAAATGTCAAGATCAAGCAAGAAGAAACCATTTGTAGAAGAAAAGTTATTAAAAAGAATTGAAGCTATGAATGAAACAGGAGCTAAAGATGTATTAAAAACATGGTCAAGAGCTTCAACAATATATCCACAAATGGTTGGTCATACAATCGCTGTACATGATGGAAGAAAACATGTTCCAATTTATATTACAGAAGAAATGATCGGTCATAAATTAGGTGAATTTGCTCCTACAAGAACATATAAAGGTCATGCAGGAGAAAAAACAACAAAAGTTAATAAATAGAAAGAAGATAGAGCTAAAAAAAGGGTAAACACATATTCACATGGGTAGGGGACATATCTTGTCCTAGAAGGAATGCCCTAAGAAAAGATGTGTCCCCTGACAATAGTTAGGAGGTAGAATAAAGTGCAAGAGCAAGAAACAGTAGTAAGAAACGAAGCTAGAGCAACTCTTAGATATACAAGAATTTCAGCAAGAAAAGTAAAAATTGTTGCTGACTTAATAAGAGGAAAAAATGTAGATGAAGCTTTAGCAATCGTAAAATTTACACCAAAAGCATCATCAGAAATAATCGAAAAATTATTAAAATCAGCAATTGCAAATGCTGAAAACAATCATGATATGAAACATGAAAATTTATATGTTGCTGAAATCTATGCAAATCAAGGTCCAACATTAAAAAGAATTAGACCAGCTGCAAAAGGTTCAGCTGTTAGAATTAGAAAAAGAACAAGTCATATAACAATCGTGTTAAAGGAGAAAGAATAATAAAATTAGGAGATAACTTTAGCCAAGGTCAAGAATAAATCACAAGGGGAGGGGAAATACCTTAGCCCAAGTGGAAGTGATCTAAAGGTAAGGTGTGTCCACTAACAATAAGTAAAGGAGGAGGATTTATAAAAAATGGGACAAAAAGTACATCCAACAGGTGTGAGAGTTGGAATAATTAAAGACTGGAACTCTAAATGGTATGCAGATTCAAGAAACTTTGCAGATTATTTAGTAGAAGATCAAAAAATCCGTAAATTTTTAAAGAAAAAATTATATGCTGCTGGAATTTCTAAAATAGAAATCGAAAGAACAGCAAAAGCCGTTAAAGTAAATTTATATACTGCTAAACCAGGAATCGTAATCGGAAAAGGTGGAGCAGGTGCAGAAAGCATAAAAGCTGAACTTGCAAAAGTAATTGGAAAAGATGTTAACTTAAATATAGTAGAGGTTAAAAATATTGATACAGATGCACAATTAGTAGCAGAAAACATTGCTGGTCAATTAGAAAGAAGAATTTCATTCAGAAGAGCTATGAAACAATGTATGCAAAAATCTATGAAAGCAGGTGCTTTAGGAATTAAAACTGCGGTATCTGGAAGATTAGGTGGAGCTGACATGGCAAGAACTGAATTCTATAAAGAAGGAAATATTCCATTACAAACTTTAAGAGCTGATATTGATTATGGATTTGCAGAAGCAGATACAACATATGGAAAAATCGGTGTAAAAGTATGGATATATAAAGGTGAAGTTCTTCCTACTAAACAAGAGGAAGGAGGAGACAAATAATGCCATTAATGCCAAAAAGATCAAAATTTAGAAAAATGCAAAAAGGTAGAATGAGAGGAAAAGCAACTAGAGGAAATAAAGTTACAGATGGTGAATGGGGAATTCAAGCAGTTACTGCTGGATTAATTACAGGTAACCAAATTGAAGCAGCTCGTATTGCGATGACTCGTTATATTAAAAGAGGTGGAAAAGTTTGGATAAAAATATTCCCAGATAAACCAATTACAGCAAAACCAATCGGAACTCGTATGGGTAAAGGTAAAGGTGCTCCTGAATATTGGGTGGCAGTTGTTAAACCAGGAAGAGTTATGTTTGAAATTGCTGGTGTTTCTGAAGAAGTAGCTAGAGAAGCTTTAAGACTTGCTATGAATAAACTACCTAATAAAACAAAAATTGTAGCAAGAGAAACTGAAAAGGTAGGTGATAGTGATGAAGATAAATAAAATCAGAGAAATGTCTTCACCAGAACTAGAGAAAGAATTAGGTGAACTAAAAACAGAATTATTCAAATTAAAATTTAGTTTAGCTACAAACGGATTAGATAATCCAATGAAAATCAAAGAAGTAAAAAGAGATATAGCTAAAATAAATACTGTATTAACAGAAAGAAAAATAGCTGAATCAAAAAAAGCATAAATAATAGTTAATTAAAATAAAGGTCATCCCTTATACATAAGGGAGGGAACATGTTTTATTCCTAAAGAAATGACCAAAGGGAAAATTGTATCCCTTGACATTAGCTAAGAAAGGAGAAATCTAAATGGAAGAAAGAAATCTTCGCAAAGTTATGGTTGGAACTGTTAAATCTAATAAAATGGATAAAACGGTTGTTGTAGCAGTACAAACAAATGTGAGCCATGGTGTATATGGAAAAACAGTTAAAAGAACATATAACTTAAAAGCTCATGATGAAGAAAATGTTTGCCAAATTGGTGATAAAGTAAAAGTAATGGAAACAAGACCACTTTCTAAGGATAAAAGATGGAGAGTTGTTGAAGTCTTGGAAAAAGCAGATATAAAATAAAAAATATAAAAAATAATAAAATTCTATTAAGGGTCAACATATATTCACATGGGTAGGGGACATATCTTGTCCCAATAGGAATACCATGGGGAAAGATGTGTCCCCTAACATTAATTAAAGAAGGGAGGAACCAAAAAATGATACAACAACAAACAAGATTAAAAGTAGCAGATAATACAGGTGCAAAAGAAATTATGTGTATTAGATGTTTAGGTGGTTCTTACAGAAAAACATGTAACATAGGAGATGTTATTGTTGCTTCTGTTAAATCAGCAACACCAGGTGGCGTTGTTAAAAAAGGTGATGTTGTAAAAGCTGTTGTTGTTAGATCTAAAAAAGGTCTAAGAAGAGCAGATGGTTCATATATAAAATTTGATGAAAATGCAGCTGTTATAATAAAAGAAGATGGAACTCCAAGAGGAACTCGTATCTTTGGACCAGTTGCAAGAGAGTTAAGAGAAAAAGATTATATGAAAATATTATCTTTAGCTCCAGAAGTTTTATAAATAAAAAATAAAATGATAATAAGGGTCAACATTTATTCACACGGGTAGGGGACATATATTGTCCCAATAGGAATACCATGAGGAAAGATGTGTCCCCTGACATTAAGTAAAGGAGGGTAATCTCTAATGAGAATAAGAAAAGGCGATAATGTCCAAGTTTTATCAGGAAACGATAAAGGTAAAACAGGAGAAGTATTAGAAGTAATGCAAAAAGAAGATAAAGTCGTTGTTAAAGGCGTTAATGTAAGAAAAAAACACGTTAAAGCTAGAAAACAAGGAGACGAAAGTGGAATTATACCAGTAGAATGTGCTATTCCAGCTTCTAAAGTAAATGTTGTTTGCCCAAAATGTGGAAAAGTAACAAAAGTTGGATATCGTGTAGATAAAGATAAAAAAGTACGTGTTTGTAAGAAATGCGGAGCTGAATTAAAATAATAAAGAGGAAAGGAGGATTCATACAAAATGGAAAAATTAAGAGAACAATATGAAAAAGAAGTAATCCCAGCATTAATGAATAAATTTGGATATAAATCAGTTATGCAAGTTCCAAAACTTGATAAAATTGTAATTAATATAGGATTAGGAGATGTAAAAGAAAATCCTAAATCATTAGAAAATGCTATGAATGATTTAATGCAAATTACAGGTCAAAGACCAGTTGTAACAAAAGCAAAAAAATCAATTGCAGCATTCAAATTAAGAGAAGGTGTCAATGTAGGTTGTAAAGTTACATTAAGAGCAGATAAAATGTATGATTTTGCTTACAAACTATTTAATGTAGCACTTCCAAGAGTTAGAGATTTTAGAGGAGTATCAGCAAACTCTTTTGATGGAAGAGGAAATTATGCTATGGGTATCAAAGAACAATTAATATTCCCTGAAATCGAATATGATAAAGTAGATAAATTAAGAGGTATGGATATAATTTTTGTAACAACAGCTGAAACTGATGAAGAAGCAAAAGAGTTACTAAAATTAATGGGAATGCCTTTCAAAAATTAGTCAAAGGAAAGGAGTAAGACTATGGCTAAGAAGTCAATGAAAGTAAAACAAGCAAGACCACAAAAATATAAAACAAGAGAATATAATAGATGCAAAATATGTGGTAGACCACATGCATATATTAGAAAATATGGAATATGTCGTGTATGTTTTAGAGAATTAGCTCATAAGGGAGAGATTCCAGGGGTTAAAAAGGCCAGCTGGTAAAATTTCGATAAAATCAATCATCTTGCACATTTTTGCAATTAATAAAAAACTTCGACGTACAAACGTACGACTTCAGCTTTTTATTAATCACAAAAATGCACAATATAATTAATTTTATCAAAATTATTAGAAATGAAATGGTTAGAATAGAAGTTGTGTTTTTAATTCCAAACCTCGACGTACAAAGAGTACGCCTTCGGCTTGTGATTAATCTCAAAAATGCACATCTTACTACTTTAAATCAATTTTGAAATAATAATAGAGACAGGAGATAACTTTAGCAAGAGTCATCAGTAAATCACAAGGGGAGGGGACATTCCTTAAACCAAGTGGAAATGACCAAAATGTAAGGTGTGTCCCCTGACAATAAAAAAAGAAAAGGAGGTAAGTAATTAATGAACATTACAGATCCAATAGCAGATATGTTAACAAGAATAAGAAATGCAAATAGTTCTAAACATAAAACAGTGGATATACCAGCTTCAAAAATGAAATTAGGTATTGCTGAGATATTGTTTAAAGAAGGATATATAAAATCTTTTGAAGAAATCAAAGATGATACACAAGGAATCATCAGAATTACTTTAAAATATGATGAAAAAGGAACAAGAGTTATTGATGGTTTAAAAAGAATCAGTAAACCAGGATTAAGAGTATATGCATCAAAAGAAGAATTACCAAAAGTTTTAAATGGTTTAGGAATTGCGATTATTTCTACATCACAAGGATTAAAAACAGATAAAGAAGCAAGAGAATTAGGAATTGGTGGAGAAGTATTAGCATATGTTTGGTAGTAAAATTATAAAAAAAATCATGAAAATTGTAGTTAGTATGATAATTTTATATTTATTATTTTCTTTGACTATAGAAGTAAAAGCAACAGAGATATTAACTCCAGAAGCTTTGGATTCTTCATGGGAATGGGAAAGAGAAATATCATCTGATATTAAAGAGTATATGGGAATCTATGCTATTATACTGGTTTTAGCACTAATAAACATATTAATTATAGTGATAAATAAAAAGCAATTTAAATTAAATAAAAAATATCTAAAAATCTTAAAACTAATAGAAATTGTATTAATGATATTACCAATATTGATTTTGGCAGTTTCTATTTTAGTAGGAGATATTGATATTTATGATATTCTAAATCTATCAGATATAACGCATAGAATACCGATCAGTTTAATAATAGAAGAAGGATTGTTATTATTCCAAATAATCTTATTTGTTATTAATATTATATTAACTACTCGTAATTTTATTATACACAAAAAATTAAACAAATAATTGTTAGAAGGAGGGAAAACCGAAAATGTCAAGAATAGGAAATAAACCAATTACAGTACCATCAGATGTTACAGTAAAAATCGAAGGAACAAAAGTTACAGTAACAGGACCTAAAGGTACATTAGAAAAAGAATTTGATAAAAATATTTCTATAGAGTTAGATGGAAATGTAATTAAAGTTACAAGAAGTAATGACGAAAAACAAAATAGAAGTTTACATGGATTGACAAGAACTTTAATTAATAATATGATAATTGGTGTAACAGAAATGTATAGCAAAGAATTACAAATCAATGGTGTAGGATACAGAGTTGTAAAACAAGGAAACAACTTGAATTTAACATTAGGATATTCACACCCAGTTATATTTGAAGCACCAGAAGGAATCACTTTTGATGTTCCAAATGCAAATACAATTATCGTTAAAGGAATTGATAAAGAATTAGTTGGGCAAACAGCAGCAGAAGTTAGAAAACAAAGACCACCAGAAGTATATAGAGGTAAAGGTATCAAATATGCTGATGAGGTTATTAGACGTAAAGAGGGTAAAACTGGTAAATAAATTTTGATTGGAAGCAATAATCTGCACATTTTTGTCTCATTCATAAAACTTCGACATACACAAGTATGCCATCACCTTTATGAATTCACAAAAATGCACATCTTATCACTTCGAATCAAAATTTGAGAAACATCTTACTACTTTTGATTTAAATTAGCAAAGTGAAGGAAACAAAAATGCACATCTTATCACTTTGAATCAAAATTGTAAGGAATATACTTAAACATTAAGTAATATAGAAAACTCAATTTCTAAGAAAGGAGTAATAAAAATGGTAAATAAGACAGATAGAAAAATGGAAAGACAAAGAAGACATATGCGTGTAAGAAGAAAAATATCTGGAACAGCTGAAAGACCAAGATTATGTGTATATAGAAGCAATAGTAACATTTATGCACAAATTATAGATGATGTTGCTGGAAATACATTAGTGGCAGCATCAACATTAGATAAAGAAATAAAAACAAAATATGCCAATAAACAAGCAGCTAAAGAAGTAGGAACTTTAATAGCAAAAAGAGCAGCTGATAAAAAAATCGTAGATGTTGTTTTTGATCGTGGTGGATACATATACCATGGTGTTGTTAAAGAATTAGCTGAAGCTGCAAGAGAAGGCGGACTTAAATTCTAGTAAAAATAAAAGAGTAAAAGGTATAAAATTTTAATAAGGGTCAACACATATTCATAAGGGTAGGGGACATATCTTGTCACAAAAGGAATACCCTAGGAAAAGATGTGTCCCCTGACATAAAGAAAAGGAGGGAAACAAAACCGATGGAAGAAAAGAATGAATTAAAAGAAAAAGTAGTTGCTATCAACAGAGTTGCTAAAGTTGTTAAAGGTGGTAGAACTTTTAGATTTAGTGCAGTAGTTGTTGTTGGTGACGAAAACGGACATGTTGGTGTTGGTAATGGTAAAGCAGCAGAAGTTCCAGATGCTATTAAGAAAGCTATTCAAGAAGCTAAGAAAAACTTAATAGAAGTACCTGTTGTAGAAACATCAGTACCTCATGAATATGTAGGAAAATTTGGTAGTGCAAAAGTTATGTTAAAACCAGCAGCTGTTGGTACTGGAGTTATCGCAGGAGGTAGTGTTAGACCAGTATTAGAGCTTGCAGGATATAAAAATATAAGAACAAAAGTTATTGGAACAAACAATCCAAGAAACGTTGTTTATGCTACATTAGAAGGATTAAAAGCAATGCAAACAGTAGAGCAAGTAGCGAAAAAAAGAGGTAAAAAAGTAGAAGATATTATATAGGTAAGGTATGTTCTGAAAATATAATAGTAAACAGGATAAAATTTTAATAAGAGTTAAAGGGAGGTGCAAACCGCAATGAAACTAGATGAATTAAAACCAGCTGTAAGTAAAGTAAAAAGAAATAGAGTAGGTCGTGGTATGGCATCAGGAAATGGTAAAACATCAGGTAGAGGTCATAAAGGACAAAAAGCTAGATCTGGTGGAGGAGTAAGAAGAGGTTTTGAAGGTGGTCAAACACCATTATATAGAAGATTACCAAAAAGAGGATTTACCAATATCCATGCTAAAACTTACACAGAAGTAACATTAAAAATGCTTAATTTATCTAAAGCAACAGATGTTACAGCTGAAACACTTTTAGAAGAAGGAATTATCGGAAAAATTAATGATGGAATCGTTATATTAGCAACAGGAAAATTAGAGAAAAAATTAAATGTAAAAGCCAAAAGATTTACAGCAAAAGCAAAAGAAGAAATTGAAGCTTTAGGCGGAAAGGCAGAGGTGGTTTAATTGTTTAAAACGTTAAAAAACGCATTAAAGACACCTGATGTAAGAAAAAGACTATTATATACATTATTACTAATCGTTGTATTTAGATTAGGGTGTTATATAACTGTACCTGGAGTAGATAGTATCGCATTAAATGATGCTATGGGTAATACGCAAGGAATTGCAGGATTAATTGATATGATTTCCGGAGGAGCTTTTTCTAGATTTTCTGTTTTTGCAATGTCAATCAGTCCATATATCACTGCGTCAATTGTTATCCAATTGTTGGCAATGATAATACCTTCATTAGAAAGACTAACTAAAGAAGGTGGAGAAGAAGGAAGACAGAAAATTAATCGATATACAAAAATTTTAACGATTATACTTGCTTTAGTAGAATCAATTGGTATATATTTCGCATATCAATCAAGTGGAATATTTGTTGACAATTCATTCTTAACAGGAGCTTTAGTTGTAGTAGGGTTAGTAGCAGGTACATCTATATTAATGTGGCTTGGAGACCAAATTACAAATAAAGGTGTTGGAAATGGAATTTCACTATTAATCTTTATTGGTATTATTTCAGGATTACCAAGTGGAGTAGTAACTCTTTGGAATCTTATCGTATCAAATGGAGCATTTAGTACAACAGGATTATTATTGGCAATTGGTATTGTGATAGGAGCAATTATTTTAGTTGCTGGAGTTGTATTTGTACAACAAGCAGAAAGAAGAATACCAGTACAATATTCAAAAAGAGTTGTTGGAAGAAAAATGGTAGGAGCACAAAATACACACATCCCATTAAAACTTGCTATGGCAGGGGTTATGCCAGTAATCTTTGCTTCATCATTTATGACATTTCCAGCAATGATTATTCAAATATTTGTACCAGATATTGCAAGTCAATCTGGATTTTTAGCAGGACTATATAATTTCTCAATTGCTACATCAACATCAAATGTAGGAATTGGATATTCAATAGCAAATGCGCTAGTATATTTATTATTGATTCTAGGATTTACTTATTTTTATACTTATGCTACATTTAATCCAGCAGAAGTATCAAACAATATTAAGAAAAATGGTGGATTTATTCCTGGAATCAGAGCAGGAAAACCAACAACAGAATATTTATCATCTGTTATCTCTAAATTAACATTATTTGGAGGATTATTCTTAGCAGTTATAGCAATTATACCTATGTTACTAAGATTTACAAACCTAAATATTGCATTTGGAGGTACATCAATCTTAATTGTTGTAGGTGTTGCTCTAGAAACAGTTCAACAACTAGAATCTTTATTAGCAATGAGACACTATAAAGGATTCTTAGAAAAATAGAAATTAAAAAATAATCGTCCAAACATCAGATTGAACGATTATTTTTTTATATGGCTTTCCGATTTGTTCTAAAAAACTATGAAATACTGTTAAAAAATCCTTGAAAGTTTCGCTTTTTTGTAGTAAAATAATTGAGTATAAAATTAAATAAAGGAGAGCGTTGAATATGATTTTAATAATGTTAGGAGCACAAGGAACTGGAAAAGGAACAGTTGCTGGCTTAATTAGTAAAGAAACAGGATTACCACAAATTTCAACAGGAGATATCTTTAGAAAAAATATTAGTGAAAAAACACCATTAGGTATAGAAGCTGATAAATATATTTCTAAGGGAGAGTTAGTACCAGATGAAGTAACTGTACCAATGGTAGAAGATAGATTAACATGGGAAGATGCAAAAAATGGAGCAATACTAGATGGATTTCCAAGAACAATTGAACAAGCAGAGAAATTGGATGAGATATTAAGTAAAAAAGGAAATAAAGTAGATTTAGTTGTAAACTTAGTAACACCAAGAGAAGAATTAATTGATAGAATGTTAACAAGAAGAGTATGTACAAATCAAGAATGTAAAACAACATACAATACAAAATTAAATCCACCAAAAGTAGAAGGTATTTGTGATAAATGTGGATCACCATTAAAACAAAGAGAAGATGATTCTGATCCAGAAGCAATTAATAGAAGATTAGAAATTTATGAAGAAAAAACAAGCCCATTAGTAGAGTATTATAGTAAGAAAGGTGTATTAAAAACAGAAACTGTAAGTTTGGCTATTAATAGAATGGGAAAAGATGTAGCAGAAGATATTATCAAATTAATCAATCAATAGTATGATATAAGTTTGATATATATTAAAAATACGATAGGATAAAATCAAAAGTTGATAAGCATATTATCAACTTTTGTGTTTGCTTATATCCTATATAGAAAGAAGGAGCGGTAATGGTAACAATAAAATCAAAAAGAGAAATAGAATTAATGAGAGAAGCTTGCAAAGTGGTTGCTTTAACATATAAGGAATTAGAAGAAAAAATAAAACCTGGAATGACTACATGGGAACTAGATCAAATAGCAGAAAAAACAATGAGAAGTTTAGGTGCCATTCCAGCTGAAAAAGGATATGATATAGGAATAAGAGGTGTACCTAAATACCCAGCAACACTTTGCGTATCTATCAATGATGAAGTCATTCATGGAATTCCTTCAAAACATAAAGTGATAAAAGAAGGCGATATTGTAAGTGTAGACACAGTGGCATTGAAAAATGGATTTAATGGAGATGCTGCCAGAACGTTTATGATAGGAAATGTTTCTAAAGAAGCAAGAAGATTAGTAGAAGTTACCAAACAGGCCTTTTTCGAAGGAATTAAATATGCAAAACCAGGTAATCGAATTGGAGATGTTTGTCATGCAATTGGAGAATATGTTCATTCGCAAGGATATTCTGTAGTAAGAGAATTTCAAGGTCATGGAATTGGACGTGAAATGCATGAAGATCCAGGTATACCAAATTATGGAAAAGCAGGTAGAGGGATTAGACTAGAACCAGGTATGACACTAGCCATAGAACCTATGGTAATTCAAGGAAAACCAAACATTCTAGAGTTAGATGATGGGTGGACAATTATTACAGAAGATGGAAGCTTAGCAGCCCATTATGAAAATACAATTTTAATTACAGAAAAAGAGCCAGAAATATTGACAATACTTTAATTATGGTGTATAATACAATAGTTATTATGCACAATGGATAATTTTGTGCATAAATAGCTCTTTAAGGAGGGGAAAGAATTTGTCAAAAGAAGATGTTATAGAAGTTGAAGGAGTAGTGGTTGAAGCACTACCAAATACAACATTTAAAGTAGAATTAGAAAATGGACATCAGATTTTAGCCCATATATCTGGTAAGTTAAGGATGAATTATATTAAAATTTTACCAGGAGATAAGGTAAAAGTAGAACTTTCACCTTATGATTTAAATAGAGGTAGAATCACTTGGAGAGCAAAATAAAATAGATAAAATTAACCCAAAAATATATATAAGTTATTTTAGGAGGTGCAAAAAAATGAAAGTTAGACCATCAGTAAAGCAAATCTGCGATAAATGTAAAATAATAAGAAGAAAAGGGAAAGTAAGAGTAATTTGCGAAAACCCTAAACACAAACAAAGACAAGGATAGTCTTAAAAACATGCTAATAACACAAATTGGATAGCGGCTGTGAAATCAGAAATGATTTACATATCAAATTTGTGTTTATATATATGTCTTAAGAAAATTTAAAGACTAGGGTAAACACTAGTAGCATTTCACCTTTAAATAGGATTAAGACAAAACTATAAAGATAAGAATAATAAGAAAAACAAAAATATTTTGGAGGTGCAAAAACATATGGCTCGTATAGCAGGAGTAGATTTACCTAAAGAAAAAAGAGTAGAAATAGGACTTACATATATCTATGGAATAGGTGTATCAAGTTCTAGAAAAATCTTAGAAAAAGCTGGAATTAATCCAGATACTAGAGTAAAAGATTTAACTGATGATGAAGTTAATAGCATCAGAAAAGTTATTGACGAATCATACAAAGTTGAAGGTGATCTAAGAAGAGAAGTAGCATTAAACATCAAGAGATTAACAGAAATTGGATGCTACAGAGGATTAAGACATAGAAGAGGTCTTCCAGTAAGAGGACAAAGAACAAAAACAAATGCTAGAACAAGAAAAGGTCCTAGAAAGTTAGTTAGTAAGAGTAAGAAATAATTAAAAATCGATTAAAATCGATGAAAAGCATCAATCTGCACATTTTCGCTATTTATTCCAAACCTCGATGTACAAACGTACACCTTCGGCTTGCAATAAATAACAAAAATGCACATCTTAATACTTTTCATCAATTTTACACAAAAAAAGCATCAATCTGCACATAATGAATTTTATAAGAATTGCAAGATTGAAAAATTAAAAATGAATATAGATTAAATTCTATATAGAAATAGAGATAATTTCACTTAAATAAAGGAGGGAATTTATAACAATGGCTAATAATAAAACAACTAGAAAACCAGTTGCCAGAAGAAATAGAAAAAATATAGAAAAAGGTCAAGCACACATTCATTCTAGTTTTAACAATACAATCGTAACAATTACAGACGTACAAGGAAATGCAATTTCATGGGGAAGTGCTGGAGAATTAGGATTTAAAGGCTCTAGAAAAAGCACACCATATGCGGCTGGACAAGTTGCTGAAACAGCAGCAAAAGCAGCTATGGAACATGGATTAAAAACAGTTGAAGTATTTGTTAAAGGACCAGGTGCTGGTAGAGAAGCAGCAATAAGAGCTTTACAAACAGCAGGTTTAGAATTAAGTAGCATCAAAGATGTAACACCAATACCACACAATGGTTGTAGACCACCAAAAAGAAGAAGAGTATAATTCAAAGAAATAAAAAGGAGACAACATAAGTAAGGTGTGTCCCCTGTCATTAATAAGAGAAAGGAGAAATAAAATGGCAAGATATAAAGACGAACAATGTCGTAGATGCCGTAGAGAAGGACAAAAATTGTTCTTAAAAGGTGATAGATGTTATTCAGATAAATGTAGTATTTCAAGAAGAAACTATGCACCAGGACAACATGGACAAAAAAGAGCAAAACTTTCTGAATACGGAACTCAATTGAGAGAAAAACAAAAAACAAAAGCATATTATGGAGTTGGAGAAAAACAATTTAGAAAATATTTCGAAATGGCTTCAAATAAAAAAGGTGTAACAGGTGAAAACTTATTACAAATTTTAGAAAGTAGATTAGATAATGTTGTATATAGATTAGGATTTGGAACATCAAGAGCACAAGCAAGACAATTTGTTAATCATGCTCAATTTGAAGTAAATGGTCAAAAAGTAGATATTCCATCTTACTTAGTAAAACCAGGAGATGTTATTACAGTAAGAGAAATTAAAAAAGATAATTCAACAATTAAAGCAAATATTGAAGAATCTGCTAAGAGACCAGTTCCAGCTTGGTTAGAAAAAGATAATGAGAAAATGAGTGGTAAAGTATTAAGATTAGCGTCTAGAGAAGATATTGATATTCCAATCGAAGAACATTTAATAGTAGAGCTTTACTCAAAATAATAGTAAACATTAATTATAAAGGTTTAATAAAAACTATAATGATTTTACTAAAGAAACCTATGAAGTTTGTAAAAAGTTTGAGATACAATCTCGAATATTAGGAGGTAAAAATGATAGAATTTGAAAAGCCAAATATTGAATGTCTAGAGGTAGATGATACAAATAATTATGCAAAATTTGTATGTGAACCATTAGAGAGAGGGTATGGAGTAACAATCGGAAATTCTTTAAGAAGAATACTACTTTCATCACTACCAGGATGTGCAATAACAAGTGCTAAAATTGATGGTGTATTACATGAATTCTCAACTGTACCAAATGTTGTAGAAGATGTACCAGAAATTATAGTTAACTTAAAAAGTGTTAGGTTAAAATTTTCAGAAAATGAAGAAAAAATATTGAGAATAGACCATAAAGGTGAAGGTGAAGTATTAGCAGGAGATATTATTACAGATGGAACAGTAGAAATATTAAATCCAGATTTACATATTGCCACTGTTTCAGAAGGTGGACATTTAAAGATTGAAATGACTGCTGATAGAGGAAGAGGATATAATTCATCTGAAAAGAATAAAAAACCAAACCAAGATATATCTGTACTTCCAATAGATTCTATCTATACACCAGTAAAAAAAGTAAACTATCAAGTTGAAAATACAAGAGTTGGACAAATGGTAGACTATGATAAATTAGTGATAGAAGTATGGACAGATGGTAGTTTAAAAGCTCATGAGGCATTAAGTTTAGCTGCAAAAGTAATGACAGGACATTTAGAATTGTTTATTGATTTATCAGAAGCAGCTAAAAATACACAAGTTATGATTGAAAAAGAAGAATCAAAGAAAGAAAAAGTATTAGAAATGTCAATAGAAGAGCTTGAATTATCAGTAAGATCATTCAACTGTTTGAAGAGAGCAGGTATTGCTACAGTAGAAGATTTGACAAATAAATCTGAAACAGACATGATGAAGGTAAGAAATTTAGGTAAAAAATCTTTTGACGAAGTAACAGCAAAATTACATTCATTAGGATTAGATTTTGCCAAAGAAGATGAATAGAGATAAATAGAAAAAGAAGAAAAAATTTAAGTAGGGTTAACACATATTCATACAGGGAGGGGACATATATTGTCCTAATAGGAACACCTTGAAGAAAGATGTGTCCCCTAACATTAGTTAGAGGAAGGTGAAAAAATTGGCTACAAATAGAAAATTAGGTAGAACAACAGATATCAGAATGGCAATGTTAAAAACTTTAACAACAGATTTAATCATGTATGGAAAAGTTGAAACAACTTTACCAAGAGCAAAAGAAGTAAAAGCAATTGCTGATAGTCTTATTGCACTAGCAATCAAAGAAAAAGATAACTTTGAAGAAGTTGATGTTAAAGTAGTAAAAGCTAAATTAGATTCAAAAGGTAATAAAGTAACAGAATTAGTAAAAAGCAAAAATGGTAAAGAATATTTAAAAGTTGTTAAAGAAGAAACAACTGAAAAAAGACAAAAAGATATGCCATCAAGATTAAATGCTAGAAGAAAAATGATGAGAAAAATAAATAAAGTAACAGATAGTGAAGGTAAAAATGTAGATTTACCAGCAAAACTATTTAATGAAATTGCTCCAAAATATGCAGGAAAAAATGTAGGAGGATATACTAGAATTTTAAGAGTAGGTCCTAGAAGAGGAGACGGAGCAGAAGTTGCTATATTACAATTAGTATAATCAGAAAGAAAGACCAATTGAGGTCTTCTTTTTTGTTAAATAGGAAAACTCCATTTTTCCTATTCAAGCAAAAAAATGTTGCATGTGGTATATGTAAATAGTTAAAAAATATAATAGTAACTAAAAAAAAAGAAAAACATATAATAAAACCATAGGAGGCAACTATATGGAATTTATATTAAATACAATTTTTTGGACATTAGCCTTATATGGTTTATATGAAATTATAAAAAATATCATATATATCAATACATATACAAGATTTAAAAGTAAAGGGATTTATCTAATTATAGGAGTCAAAAACCAAGAAGAGGTAATAGAAGGATTTTTAAGGTCTATTTTATTTAAAATATTATATGGGAGAGAAGAATATTTTAGAAATATTATTGTAGCAGATTTAGAATCAACTGATAATACTAAAGAAATTTCCAAAAAATTATCAAAAGAATATGAGTGTTTAAAAGTGCTAAGTTGGAAAGAAGCAAGAGAATTAATGGATAATATAGATGAAGATTAATTTTAGAAGTTACAGTAAAGTATAAAAAATGTCAATTTTAATATATCCCTATTGAATCATTTCTCGTATTATGATATAAGTGAATTATAAATGTATTAAAAGGGGAAAAAATATGAATTTAAAAACAGTAAATAAGATTTTTGGTTATGGACTTTTTGGGATAGGTGCGATAAGAATTATATATATTATTCTTCTTTTGTCACAAATGGTCACAAATGTAAATATTGCACTTAATGGAGGAGAATGGAGTTATGGTTTATTCCCGATAATTACTGTATTAATTAGTTGGCTACAGATATTATTGACAATAGGTTCTGTTATTATGATATTTGTCAATACTATACAACAGCCAAAAGTAATAATAGGGTATGTATGGGGATTGGGAGCTATGCTCTTACCATTTATAATACCATCTTGGCCTTGGCTAATAATGGGTGCTTTTCTTCTTCAATGTGGTATGCTTATGAAGGCAGGAACTAAAATTGTGAGTAATAGTGATACTTATACTTATAAAGATGAATTTAGACCGAAAACGAGTAAAAAAACAATAAAAAATACAGAATGGTATTATGGAAAGAAAAACGAACAAAATGAATATATAAGTGAAAAAAAGCAAAAAAGAATGGAGAAATTAGAAAAAGAGCTTGAAGAATGGAAACAATTATTAGACACTGGAGAAATAGATGAAGAAACATATAATCAAGAAACCAGTAGGCTTATTGAAAAAGAAAGAAAAAGAAGTGAACGAGATAAATAAGTATTAAAATTTATAAAAATGTCCTAAAAAGAAACGTCCCTAAAAGGACAAAAATGTCCTAAACGGGAACGTTTCCAAAAGGACATTTTTTTATTGAAAAACACTTGATTTTTTTGGCAAAACTTGGTATAATATTTAGCGTATTAAACACATAAAGTGAGTTTTAAAGGGTGTGCCAATATAATTGGTCCTAAGAAACAAAGAACTTTATGGAAGAAATAACAAAAAGGGAGGAATTAAAAATGGCAGTAGTTGCAATGAAACAATTACTTGAAGCAGGTGTTCACTTTGGACATCAAACAAGAAGATGGGATCCTAAAATGGCAGAATATATATTCCAAGCTAGAAACGGAATTCACATCATCGATTTACAAAAAACTTCTAAAAAACTTGATGAAGCATATGCTTTCTTAAAAGAACAAGTTGAAGAAGGAAAAACAGTTCTATTTGTAGGAACAAAAAAACAAGCACAAGAATGTGTAAAAGAAGCAGCATTGAAATGTGGAATGTACTATGTTGATCAAAGATGGTTAGGAGGAATGCTAACAAACTTTGATACAATTCAAAAAAGAATTCAAAGATTAAAAGATTTAGAAGCTATGGAACAAGATGGTACATTTGAAGTATTACCTAAAAAAGAAGTTATTCTATTAAAGAAAGAAATGGAAAAACTAGAAAGAAATTTAGGTGGAATTAAAGAAATGGACAAACTACCAGGAGTTATTTTCTTAGTAGATCCTAAAAAAGAAAGAATTGCTATCTTAGAAGCTAAAAAATTAAATATACCAGTTATTGGATTAGTGGATACAAACTGTAATCCAGAAGAATTAGATTACCCAATTCCAGGTAATGATGATGCTATCAGAGCAGTAAAATTAATTGCTGATGTTATGGCAAATGCAGTTATCGAAGGTAAACAAGGTGAAAGCTTTGAAGCTGGAGAAGAACAAGAAGTAGCAGCAACTGAAGAAGCTACAACAATAGAAGAAGTTGTAGCAAACGAAGAAGAAAACAAAGAAGTAGAAGAATAATATTTGTTTAATAAAAGAAGAGTAGGGCTTTTCTGCTCTATTCTTTTTATTAAATAGGAACAAATGATGTTCTTATTCAATAAAAAATAATATTTACAGAAAAATTGCGAAGTGATTTTTCTATATAAAAAAGGAGGAATTTATAATGGTAACAGCTAGCTTAGTAAAAGAGTTAAGAGAAAAAACAGGTGCAGGAATGATGGATTGCAAAAAAGTTTTAACAGAAACTGATGGAGATATGGAAAAAGCAATCGAATTATTAAGAGAAAGAGGAATTGCAAAAGCAGCTAAAAAATCAGGAAGAGTTGCAGCTGAAGGTTTAGTTGAAGCATATATCTCAGAAGATGGAAAAGTAGGAGCAATCGTAGAAGTAAATTCAGAAACAGACTTTGTTGCTAAAAATGAAGAATTCAAAACATTTGTTAAAAATGTAGCAAAACAAGTTGTTGAAAAAAATCCAAAAGATGTAGAAGATTTATTAAATCAAGAAGCTACATTTGAAGCTGGAAAAACAGTTAATGAAGCATTAGTAGGAAAAATTGCTACAATTGGTGAAAATTTAAGCATCAGAAGATTTGCAAGATTTGAATCAAACGGATTGTTAGAATCATATATTCATGGAGATGGAAAAATTGCTGTTTTAATCAATATGGCAAAAGGTGACAAAGAAGTTGCAAAAGATCTATGTATGCAAATTGCAGCAGCAAGACCAGAATACTTAAATGAGCAATCAGTTCCAGCAGAAAGAGTAGAAAAAGAAAAAGAAATCTTAAAAGTACAAACAATGAATGAAGGAAAACCAGAAGCAATTGCAGAAAAAATTGTACAAGGAAGAATTAGAAAATTCTTTGAAGAAATTTGTCTAGTTGACCAAATTTTTGTTAAAGATTCAAATATGAAAGTATCTGAATTATTAAAACAAAAAGATGCAGAAGTTGTAGAATTTGCAAGATTTGAAAAAGGTGAAGGAATCGAGAAAAAAGAAGAAAACTTTGCTGAAGAAGTTATGAATCAATTAAAATAAGAATAAAAGAAAAAGAACAGAAAAGCTCTCTGTTCTTTTTCTTTTATAAAAGGCCTCATATTTTAGGGGAACGATGTTACAAATATTACTAACAACAAAGCAACCACATCTACAGTGCTTAAAATCTTACAAATAGATGAGTTGTTTTTGAAAAAGCAATAATCCATAAACCAGAGACCAATGAAAAGTGCTGTCAACAAAATAATAATAGTAATCATTGTTCCTTTTATCATTATTTATCCTCCTATGAAATTAGCCTAAAAATAGGCTTAACTATAAAGTTACCGTATTAGAATAATATTATATCATAAATCAAGCTAATAAGCAACAGAAATCACTTGTTAGCTAGGTGATATAGAAAAATACAAATCAAAGAGATAAACCATAAAAACAAAAGAGAATTAAGAAAAAATTAATAAATTTAGTAAAAATACTGTATTTTTTTAAAATATATGATAGAATATCTCTGATAAGAAATTAGTAAGGAGAGTGGAAAAATTGTCAGAGGCAAAATATAAAAGAGTACTATTAAAATTAAGCGGAGAAGCATTAGCAGGAGAACAAAAGACAGGAATCGATGCAAAAACAGTAGGAAACATATGTGATAAAATAAAAGAAGTTGTAGAGATGGGCGTACAAGTAGCCATTGTTGTTGGAGGAGGAAACTTCTGGAGAGGTAGAAATGGACATCAAATGGAACAAACGACAGCAGACTATATGGGAATGTTAGCAACAGCTATGAATGGATTGGCTTTGCAAGATGCTTTAGAAGCAAGAGGACTTCATTCAAGAGTACAAACTGCTATTGAAATGAGAGAAATTGCAGAACCATTTATACAAAGAAAAGCAGAAAAACATTTAGAAAAAGGAAGAATTGTTATATTTGCTTGTGGTACAGGACATCCATATTTCACAACAGACACTGCAGCAGTACTAAGAGCAACAGAAATTAAAGCAGATATTATCCTTTTAGGAAAAGCAATTGATGCAGTATATTCTGCAGATCCAAAAGTACAACCGGATGCAATTCGATTTGAAGAAATTTCATACTTAGATGTCTTAAATAAAGATTTAAAAGTTATGGATTCAACAGCAACTGCTATGTGTAGAGACAACAATATACCTTTATTAGTATTTGGTATAGCTGATCCAGAAAATATTGTAAAAGCAGTGAAAGGTGAGAAGATAGGAACCATTGTTTCATAAGATAAATTTTGAAAAATATTTAAGGGGAAAAATGAAAGAGGATAAAAATATATATGAAAAAAGTTATTTCATAGATATGAAAAGTGGAGAGAAAGATTATAAAAAACAAGAAAAGAAAGAACAAAAGAAAAAGAGCTATAGAGCAGGTATAATAATAAATATATCGATTATCGCCATAATTGTGTTATTGGTTTTGATATTTTTAGTATTTTTCTATAAACCCAATATAGTTGATTATTTAGAAGAAATCAAGAACACGTTTACCTATGGAATGATGATTATATTAGCAATTATTACTATTTTAATTATAGTATTTAATATATTATTAAAAGATAAAAAGATGTTAAGTCATCTATTAAAAATACTATTATTTTTTAATATTATATGTATAATCATGTTCTTCTATATAGAAGCAATTTTAGATAAAACATATAATAATGAAGAAAATTTTGGGAATGTTTATGATACAAAAATAGAAAATAAAACAGACACAGAATATGTAGACCTTTGGAAAACATTTTTAGAGCAAGAAGTACATACAAAAACAGAAAAAGAAGTGTTTATAGAAGAAAATATATCACAATATCGATATTTTAAAATAAGAATATACTTAATATTGATTTTATATGTTATTACTATGATGGTAAATACATATAGGATTTCAAAAATAGATAAAGGTATCAAGGGAAGAGAAATATTAGAAAAAAATGATAAAATTTTATTTAAAGATGAGAAAAATGTGCGTTAGCAAAATCAAAAAATTGACGCACAAAAGTGAAAAGGAGAGATAATTATGGATTATGAAGATTTAAAAGAAAGAATGGGAAAAACAATTAATAATTTTGCTGAAAAATTAGCAGAAGTTAGAGCAGGAAGAGCAAATCCTGCCATATTAAACAAGGTAAAAATAGATTATTATGGAACACCAACACCAATTAATCAAGTAGCAGGAATATCTGTTCCAGAAGCTAGACTAATTGTTATACAACCATGGGATTTGAGTGTTTTAAAAGAAATTGAAAAAGCAATCTTAGCTTCAGATATTGGAATCAATCCAAATAATGATGGAAAAGTCATAAGACTAGCTTTCCCTGAATTAAATGAAGAGAGAAGAAAAGAATTAGTAAAAGATGTAAAGAAAATGGCAGAAGAGGCAAAAGTAGCCATTAGAGCAGTTAGAAGAGATGGGATTGAAGAAGCAAAAGCAGAACAAAAAGAAGGAAATATAACAGAAGATGAATTAAAAAATGCAGAAAATGAAATACAAAAATTAACAGATAAACATATAGAAGAAATTGATGAAATTTTAAGTAAGAAAGAAAAAGAAATCATGAGTGTATAACATGCATAAGAAAATAGTGTGTTAATAAAAATCAAGTTTTTGACATATAGAAGTGATATCATTATTATAGAAAGGGCAGACAAGATATGGACTTTAAAGAAAAACTAAAACAATATCAAGAATTGATAAATCGTGAGGTGGAAAAACATATAGAAACAAAAAAATGTCCAGAAGAAATGCTAAATCGTTCAATGGAATATAGCCTAATGGCTGGTGGAAAAAGAATAAGACCCATTTTAGTAATTGCAACATATCAAATATTTAAAGAAGATATTCAAGAATGTATGCCATTTGCAGTTGCTATAGAAATGGTACATAACTTTTCCTTGATTCATGATGATTTACCAGGAATTGATAATGATGATTTCAGACATGGAAAACCAACCAATCATAAACAATTTAATGAAGCAACAGCCATTTTAGCAGGAGATGGATTACTAAATAATGCATATAAAGTTATTAGTAAAAGTTTAGAAAATTCTAAAAAAGATGAATTAACAAAAAAAATAAAAGTGTTTCAAGAATTTTCAAATGCAGTTAACAAAATGATTATAGGAGAATTTGTTGATACAGAAGTAGAAGGGCAACAAATTTCAGAGGAAACTTTAGAATATATTCATAAAAATAAAACAGGAGCGCTATTAACTTTATGTGTTAGAATGGGAGCAATTCTTTCAGAAGCTTCACAAGAAGACTTAGATAGATTAACATCTTATGCAGAAAAAATAGGCTTGGCATTTCAAATAAAGGATGATATCTTATCAGAAGAAGGAGATGAAAAGGTTTTAGGAAAACCAGTAGGAAATGATAAGATATTAGAAAAATGCACATATGTTTCTAAATACGGATTAGAGGGAGCAAAAGAAAAATTAGATGAATTAACAAAAGAAGCAATAGAAGAATTAAAGACATATAATGAGAAGGCTGGATTCTTAATAGAATTAGCTAAGTACATAAAAGAACGTAATAAATAAGAGGGAGAATAAACATGTTTGATAAAAAATATATGCCTAGGCATATTGCAATTATTATGGATGGGAATAGAAGATGGGCAAAAGCACAAGGAAAACCAGCTAGTTTTGGACATAAAGCAGGAGCCAAAACATTAGAGAAAATTGTTAGATATGCCAATAAAATAGGTTTAGAATATATAACCGTATATGCATTTTCAACAGAAAATTGGAAACGAACAGAAGAAGAAGTGAAAGCATTAATGACACTTTTACAAAGTTATTTAGATGATTATTCGAAAAGAGCTGATACAGAAAACATTCGAGTAAAAATATTAGGAGATATATCTGCATTAGCACCAGGCATGCAAAAAAGCATATATAATTGTATGGAAAGAACAAAAGATAATACAGGTGTTACATTCAATATTGCTTTAAATTATGGTGGAAGAGATGAACTATTAAAAGCAGTAAAAAATATAGCACAAGAAGTAAAAGAAGGAAAAATTGATATACAAGATATATCAGAAGAAATGATTTCAAATAATTTATATACAAAAGGTGAACCAGATCCAGATTTGTTAATTAGAACAAGTGGGGAATTACGACTAAGCAATTTTTTACCATGGCAATTGGTATATAGTGAATTTTTATTTATTGAGAAAAATTGGCCAGACTTTACAGAAAAGGATTTGGATAATGCCATTATAGAATATGAAAAAAGAACTAGAAAATTTGGAGCAAATTAAAAACAAGAAGAAAAAAAAAGAGGAGTCGTTATGGATATAAAAAGAATTACATCAGGCTTATTAGGATTTCCATTAGTATTAATTGTATTGCTTATTGGAAATGTACATGTGGTAGATATTGCTTTAGCAATTATTGCCATATTAGCAATGGATGAATATTTTAATGCAATTTCAAAAATTGCAAAACCAGTAAGATGGATAGGTTATTTAAGTTGTGCCAGTATTGCATTAATTCATGTTATACCAGAGCCTTATTTATTGCATACAGCGATTTTATCTATTCCTACATTATTATTAATATTGTTTATCCAAGTTATCATTACAGAAATGAAAACCAATTTCAAAGATGTAGCCTATACACTTTTTGGAATTTTATATGTTGTGATGTTACTTATGTTCTTTGCTAAAATCAACGGAATGGAAAATGGAAATATTCTTATTTGGTATGTTATATTTGCAGCATGGGGAACAGATATATTTGCATATTTCATTGGAAAATATTTTGGAAAGCATAAATTTAGTAAAATTAGTCCCAACAAGTCAATAGAAGGTTGTATAGCAGGAACAATTGCTGGAATACTAATTATGCTAATATATACATATGTAGCAAATACTTTTTGGGGAATGGAATATTCATATGTTGTCATAGGAATTGCTGGACTTGTACTAAGTATTATTGGCCAAGTAGGAGATTTTGCAGCTTCTAGTATAAAGAGATATGTGGATATAAAAGACTATAGTAACTTAATTCCAGGACATGGTGGAATGTTAGATAGAATTGATAGCTTAATATTTTTAGCACCTTTTGCATATGTATTATTTATGTTTATATAAAATGTCCCATTGGGGACGTTTCTGTTTGGGACATTTTGGAATATTTCTGTTGGGTAGATTTTACGTTTTGAAATAAATTTATGTTTGAATAAGGAGGAAAAATTTGATAACATTTATTATATCTGCTATAAAAATTATCATATTATTAGGCTTCTTAATTTTAATACACGAGCTTGGCCACTTTATAGTGGCCAAACTTTGTAAAGTAAAAGTAAATGAATTTTCCATTGGATTTGGGCCAGGAATTTGGAATAAACAAGGAAAAGAAACAAAATATTCATTAAGAGCAATTCCTTTGCGGAGGATATGTTAGTATGGAAGGAGAAGATAAAGCATCTGAAGATGATAAATCATTCTCTAAAGCAAGTATTCCAAAAAGAATTGCAATATGTGCTGCAGGAGCAATTGTGAATATTCTGTTTGCTGTAGTGGTTTATTTTATCGTTCTAGCAACATCAGGAGTATATATTTCAAACGTTGTGGATTCTACGATTCCTGGATATGCGGCAGAACAAGCAGGAATTCAAAGTGGAGATGTTATTGTAGAATTAAATGGAGAAAAAGTAAATAATAAATATGACTTAGATGACATTATGCAAAATGCTACTGGAGAAGAAATATTTGTAAAGGTAGAAAGAAATGGAGAAACTTTAGAATTTAACATAGAGCCTACAGAAGTACAATCAAAAGTTACAGGAATGTATTTAGATGACAAGTGTCAAGTTATCATGGTGGAAAAAGGAAGTAGTAGTGAAAAACAGGGAATACAAGCAAATGATGTCATTACGAAAATTAATAATGTAGACACTAATAGAGATACCAATAAAATCATAGAAGTATTGCAACAAAAAGGTTTAGGAACTATTCTTTTGACGATTCAAAGAGGAAATGAAGAAATCAATATAGAATTTACACCAGATTATGTTTCTACCTATTATTTAGGTGTTAATATGAGAATGGCACCAGATACATTCTTAAATAGATGTTATTATGGATTAGTTGAAACAAAAACATTTGTCTTTTCAATAGTAGATAATGTAAAACAATTATTTACAGGAAATGTTGGTATAGATCAAATGACAGGACCAATTGGAATAGGAGAAATGGTTTCTCAAACAAATGGATTTAGAGAATTTATCTATTTGATGGCTTTAATATCTATTTCCTTAGGTGTAACCAATTTATTACCAATTCCAGCATTAGATGGAGGAAAAATCTTAATTTTAATTATAGAAGCGATTAGGAAAAAACCAATGAAACCAGAAAACGAAATTAATATACAATTATTAGGATTTTCTATATTAATTGCACTATCTATCTATGTTTCATATAATGATATATTACGATTATTTTAATGTTTTATAAAATTAACTGCGTAAGTGCAAATTATATTTTACACTTATACAGTTATTTTTTATGGTATAGGAAACAATATGAAACTTTAAGTTACGCAACTCAAAGTGAAAATAAATATTAAAATTTTATTTTCAAAAGAAAAATCGACTTTTATCTTGAACATATATAAGATTTTTCTCTATACAACAATGTTAAGCCTCTTATAAAAAAATATTATATCATCTTACTTTGGTTCATAATAGATAAAATAAAATGGAATTTATTGACTAAAAAAAATGCTAATGTTATAATAAAAATGTCGAAAAAATAAAATTTGTAAAAATATAAATTTACCATTATTGATTGATATACTAGTTGCAGGATTTATATTTAGGATAAAGATAAGAAAAAGAAAATGGAGTTTACAAAGGAGGAAAATATGAAAATAGGAGTAAAAAGAATAATAGTATACATGATTATGTGTTTCGTAATAATAATGGCAATGGCGCCAAAAGTGCAAGCTGCTGGACTGGTAATTGCTTTTTCAAAATCAACAGCTAATGTAGGAGATACAATAACGATTAAAGTAACAGGAAATGAAGTGAAAGGAAACGTAAAATTAACAGTATTAGGAAATGCAACCTTACAAGAAGATATAGTTTCTTTAGATAATGGCCCTGCTAATGTAAATCTTGATGTTAATGGAACAGGTTCAATTAGGGTTGTTGCAACATCAGTAGACGATATGCAAGATTCAGAAAAAGGTACACCATATTCAACAGGAGGAACTATTACAGTAGAAGGTACATCAGATTCAGATAGTTCTAATAATACAACAACAGAACAAAAATCAAGTAATGCGAATTTAAGTAATTTAGGAATCAGACCAAATGATTTCTCTGGATTCACTCCAGGAACAACCACATATAATGTTACAGTTCCAGAAGATGTAGAAAGTGTAGAGGTATATGCAACAGCACAGGATTCAGCTGCAACTGTATTAGGAACAGGAAGCCAAACACTTGCATATGGAGAAAATGCATTAAATGTTGTTGTTACAGCAGAAGATGGAACAACAAAAACATATACGATTAATGTAACCAGAGAAGGAGAAAAAACAAACGAAACAGAAGAAGAAACAGAAATTGTAAATGGATTATCTAATATAACAATAGCTGATTTAGAATTAAATCCTTCTTTTAAAAAAGATGTATATGAATATACCGTAAAATACATTGGGGAAAGTACATCATTAGATATCCAAGCAGTTCCAACAGATCCTAACTATACAGTAGAAATATTGGGAAATGAAGAACTAAAAGAAGGAGAAAATGTCATTACAATTTTAGTTGCAGATGGTGAAGGAAATAATGTAGCAACTTATCAATTAACAGTTAATAAATCACTTGTAGATGAAGAAGCTTTAGCAAAAGAAGAAGAGGAAAGACAACAACAAGAACAAAGAAAAATGTTTATGATAGCAGGAGGAATAATTGCTCTGATACTTATCATAGTAATTATCATTGTGATAAAACGTAGAAGAAATAGAGCATATGCAGAAGAATTCTTAGGAGTCCCATTTGCAGGAATAAATGATGAAGATGAATATGATAATTATGACGATGATAATCAATCTGATAATTATAATGCGGAACCTCTAAATGGGCAAAATGACTTTTCACAAAAAGAGGATAATGATGATTTACAAATAGAAGAAAACAATCAGGAATTGAGAACTAAACTAGATTTTGATGATAGTAAAGAAAAAGAGGAAAAAGAAAAAGCAAAAAGAGATTTTCTAGAAGGATATAATTCTGATTATACTGATGAATATGAAGAAGATAGACCACGAAGAGGAAGAAGAAAAGGAAAAAGATTTAAATAAAAAGATAATAGAGAATACCTATTTACATTAAAGTAAAGGGTATTTTCTATTTTTTCTATAAAATAGTTGTAACTGTTCAAATCAAATACTGGAAAGCTTAGATATACATTATTTTTCGTACCTTGTGTGTCGCAACCACAGATGTTGAAAGATAAATCTTTCAACGGAAAGAAGGTTGCTCCAATCGCACTCGCTTTTGCTCGTTTGGTCGCTTACGCGGTATTTCAAAATAATGTATATCTAAGCTTTCCAGTATTTGATTTGAACAGTCACAAATAAGGTATCAAAATTCATACAAAAGTCATATAAAGGCATTGAAAAAATTGAAAAAGATATGGTATAATAAAAAACATGAATAAAGAAAATATAAAAGAAATAATCAATAATTTAATAATAAAGGTTGGAACAACATTAAAAAATATTCCTAAAAAGGCAAAAATAATCAGTGTATTAGTAATTGTTTTAATTGTTTTGTGTTGCTTTATTTTTGTATGGATTACAGAAAGTCAAAGACAAAAATATGTAGAATATGATGGAGAAAACTTGAAAGAAAGTAAATATCCTGGATATAAAGAATTAATAGATAAATTAAAAGAAGAACACCCTGATTGGACATTTACATTATTCTATACCAAATTGGATTGGGAAGAAGTGATTGCAAATGAAGGGCATAAAGACAATACAGAATATCCAACAAATTTAATACCAGACTCTTCAGAATATCCAGAAGATTGGAAATGCGAAATAGACAAAGATAGGACTTTTGATAATGGAACATGGTTATGTGCTTCTGACAAAGCAATAAAATATCAAATGGACCCTAGAAATATATTAAATGATGAAAATATATTCCAATTTGCTGAGTTGAAATATGTAGAAGGTGCACAAACAGAAGAAGGTATTTATGAAATAACAGAAAATTCTTTCCTAGAAGGAGATAGTATTTCAGAAGCCTTAATACAAGCAGGAAAAAATGCGAATCTAGATCCATATTTTATAGCATCTAGATTAATTCAAGAGCAGGGAAGAAATGGAACGGTATTGTCTAGAGGTTGTGAATATAATGATACAGTTGTATATAATCCATTTAATATAAACGCAAAAGGAAATTCACAAGAAGAAATTATTCAAAATGCAGCACAATATGCATACGAACAAGGATGGAATAGCTTAGAAAAAGCATTGATAGGTGGTGTAGAATTCTTAAAAGAAGGATACATTAACGTGGGACAAAATACCTTATATTTACAAAAATTCGATGTGGTTAATCAAGATGAAAGTTTATATACTCATCAATATATGCAGAATTTATTAGCACCACAATCAGAGGCTAATAATATGAAGGAAATTTATGAAGCTTCTGATACAGTAGATGCACCACTAAACTTTATTATCCCTTTATATGAAAATATGCCAGAAGAAGTATCTGAAAGATAATAGATTTAAGAGATAGTATAAACTTTAATTTTATCAATAAATAAAAAGTAAAGTGAAAGTGTTTACATTCCAAAAAAATTTAGTATAATGTAATAGAAATGTAACATAAATGAAACGTATTTGGAGTTGACGAAAGAAAAAATTATTGATAATATAATAAAAAATAAGAGCCGAAGCCCTTATTGAATCTCGTTTAAATGTGAATTGGAGTTCTCAGCACGAACTTCAATTTCTTTTTGTGACCATTTAATATATGTATTGTAACTTAGACTAGCTAAGAAGCAAATAACTATACCAACAATCAAAGCAATTATATATTGTCAACAAAAAAATATATAAAATGACATTTGGTACAAACATAAATAATTAAAAGTTGATATTGCTTTTTTTAGTTAGATATACTATAATGTGTTTGACAACTTTCTTAATAGAAAAAGTGAACAAAATAGACAACCAAATCAGCATACAAAAAAATTGTCAAACATAGAATATAACTGGTAAAACGCTTTATATGCCACTATAGCTCAGTTGGTAGAGCAACGGATTCGTAACCCGTAGGTCAGCAGTTCGATTCTGCTTAGTGGCTCCATTTGAAAACAACTTACAAATCTTAAAAGGTTTGTAAGTTGTTTTTTATACTTAATTTTAATTTGTTATGTATATTGTCAAAAAATAATTGATTATGCTAAAATGATTATAGAAAATAGCTTAGCAAAAGGGGGAGTTGTATTATGAAGAAACAAGTAATAAGGATTATGGCAATTCTTTTTATCTTAATAGTAGCATGTCAAAGTTTTTGTTACGCAGATCTAATATGGAGAGATGCAAATGGAGTATGGCATGGTGGGGGAGATGAACCTACATGGAAATTATTAGAAGAAAATCAAAATAAAATTTTTATACAAAGAATCATTATAATAGGTATTGTTGTTATTGCCATTGTAGTTTCAGCATATCTAGTTTTAAGAATAATCAAAAAGAAGAAAAAAATTGCAGGTGTGAAAAATCAAGAAGAGAATAAAAAACAATAGAGGAATCTGATCATGATGAAAATGAATTAAAGAAGGAGAAAAAAGAAGAATGAAAGTAAAAATCGTATCTATCTATAGTATCATTCATTTTATCATTGACTTTTCTTGTGCAGTACTAGTCATAAATACAGTAACACCACATTTAAGTGGAGTTCTTTCAATATTTTGGGCAATGGTCATATATAATTTCTTTGCATTTGCTATGCAATTGCCAATAGGTATTATTGCTGATAAAGTGAATAAAAATGCTTTGTGTTCAGCTATAGGGTGCATACTTGTTGCCATAGCCTTAGGTTTATCTAATTTGGGAATTTTAGCTTGTTTAATAGCAGGTTTAGGAAATTCTATGTTTCATGTTGGTGGCGGAATCGATGTATTAAATATCAGTAATAAAAAAGCAACTTTATCTGGTATATTTGTATCTACAGGAGCAATGGGAATATATTTAGGTGGGCAATCTTTCTTTCTAGATTATGATAAAAATTATATCATCATTATAATCTTATTATTATCAGCTTTATCCTTAATTTGGTTATATCATCAAATTAAAGAGAAAGTACATAATGAAGAAATGATTGTTCCAAAATTAAACAATACAAAGATTGCAATCATAGCATGTTTAATCATAACAGTATGTATTAGAGGATATGTTGGTTTAATATTATCTTTTGAATGGAAAAGTAATTTCATATTAGCAGTAATTTCAATATGTGCTGTAGTATTGGGAAAAATGTTAGGAGGAGTAATAGGAGATAAAATCGGCTTTTTAAAAACATCTTTATTGTCATTAATGATTTCAGCAATATTCTTTATATTTGCGTTTGATAATAGTGTGCTAGGAATTCTTGCCATATTATTTTTTAATATGACAATGCCTATTACATTAACAGCTTTAAGTAATATTTTATATCACAACAAAGGAATGGCATTTGGATTACTAACATTAGCTTTATTCATTGGTGCAGTACCTGTATTTTTTGGATATACACAGACAATTTTCACGCCGATTGGTCTATTTTTAGTAACAATTGTATCATTGATAGCTCTATGTGTAGGAATTAAAAAATATGATATTATTATGGAGAATGAAGAATGATTTTGAGTTTATTGATTTCCCTATTTTTAACAATTATTATTGAGCTAACAGTGTCTTTCATTATAGGAATAAGAGATAAAGATGATATTAAAGTTGTTATTTTAGTGAATATATGCACAAATCCGATTGTGGTATATATAGCGAACTGTTTAATGTTATTTACAAATGATTTTATATATAATATCGGAGTAGCAATTTTAGAAATATTAGTTGTTATGGTTGAGTTTGTATTATACAAAAAGTATTTAAAATTTGATAAAGTATCACCATTTGCAATTTCGTTGATAAATAATGTCATATCTTTTTCAATTGGTGTTATTATCAATTATATATAATAAGTAAAAGGGGAATTTTTATGAAAAAAAGAATAGAAAGAATAAGTTTAATTGTTTTTTTATTGATTATATTATGGAATAATTTTTGCTATGCTGATATGGTTTCACCAGCTGTAAACTTAGGTGCATCCTTGATTTCTTTAACTTGGGTAGGTATAGTTATCATTGGATTAGCAGTTTTAATAATTTCCATAATATCTTTTTTTATATTACATATATATAGTTCAATAGAAACTGAAAATGAAAAACAAGAAAATATGGAGAAGATACATAAAAATAATAGAAGAATTTATGTTAGTGCAATCGTGTTAGCTATTATGAGTCATTTATTGTTACAAGGGATATTTAGAGCATCTATTTGGATTTTCTTAATTCCTATTATCCTATTTATTATATCTATATGCATAAGAAAAAAACATCGAAGGATATCTAATATTTTATGTGTCATTGCCATATTGATAGTATGTATCATTCCTTTAAGTTGTTATTATATAGAGCAAAATGTTAAAGAATATAATGAAACATTTTCTAAATGTTCAAATGTATCAGAATTGATAGATTTAGTAGATAAGAATAATCTTGAAAACAATAATAAAATCACAATTATATATAATAATCAAAAATATGAAACTACTGAAGAATTGAATACATTGATTAAGCAATTGGATGAAGATTCTAAATACCGCATAAGAGACAATGGTTCAGATTACTCAAGAAAACGTATTACAGAAATTACTTTAAGTAAGAGAAAATAAGATAAAAAAGAATAAAAATGAAAAAAATGTCAATTGAAAAAGTAAAATATATTTAGAAAAAGTAACTTCTAATTACCAGTTAAATGCTATTTAAAAGGATTTAATTGATTAAAAAGGATTGCTT